>WRDL01000001.1 GCA_009784095.1 Coriobacteriia bacterium
GATGACCCTCGTATTTCCGAAACAGACTTCGGAACTCCCCGGTGCATGCGCGATAATGCCTCGACTGATAGTGACCGGACGGGTAGTTGTCATGAGATTACTCCTTATGAGGATCGATCAATGATTCGAGATAGTCTATATCGAGAAGTTCGAGCGAGTCGAGCGGTCTTCCGAAGACCTTCGATCCCAGCATTTGGAATCGATCGAGATCACCGGTGGTGAAGAATTGATAGGTGGGGATATGGTCCTCGAGTGCTTCATGGCCACGACGTTGAAGGGTCGACGACACATCACGTGCGGTCTCTTCGGCGCTCGAGACGAGCACCACGTCATCTCCCATGATCTCAGCGATTGGATCGTGTAGGAGCGGATAGTGGGTACAACCCAGAACCACCGTGTCGACCTCCTCATCTTGTAGAGGGCCCAGATAATCGGTCGCTATCTCGTCGAAGTTGGGAGGAACGCGCAGCCCATGGGTCACATCACTCGATTGCTCATCACTGAACGCAAGCCCCTCCTCGACCATATCGACAAATGATGGTGTTGCAACGCTCATCACTTGACAGCCGGCATCAAGCGCCTTGACCGCGTGATGGTATACGCTGCTCTGGATCGTGCCGACGGTCCCGATGACTCCGACCTTACGATTTCGCGTCGTGCGAACCGCGGCTCGTGCTCCCGGCTCGATGACGCCGATGATGGGAATATCGAATTCACGTTGCATCAATTCGAGCCCGGCTGCGGTCGCGGTGTTGCACGCGATCACGATGAGTTTTACCCCCTTATCCTGCAGGAAGGTGCAGATCTCACGTACGTATTGCTCAACTTGGGAGAGGTCGCGCGGTCCGTACGGGCAGCGCCTGGTGTCTCCCACATACACGAATGATTCGTGTGGAAGCCGTTGCGCGATCTCACGCGCGACGGTCAGCCCACCAAGGCCGGAATCGAAAATTCCAAGAGGTGCATTTTGGCTCATCGAAAGTCCAATCTAGCACAGTGCGATCTTGTGGCACGCGTCCAGATAGTGTTCGAGCTGGCGAAGCGTGGTCATACCACCATCATCGCACACTACCATGTTGGGGCGACGCGCCAGTATCGCGATCTGCCGCGTGAGCTCTCCGGATAGTGTACCTTCCTCAAGGGTCTCGGTCATCACACCACCAAAGAAGAGGAGCCCGGTGCTACCGGCTTTGCCGACGATCGTACTCATCCGAGTATAGGGTACGCTCGCTGCGTGTACCGCGCTGAAACCTGCGAGTTTTATCGAGGGATAGATCGATGAGACATCTCCGTCACTGTGAAAACACCACTCGACATTGAACTCGTCGCGCGAGAATGGCAGATCGTTATGTATCGAAGAGAGCATTTTACTGTATACCATCATAAGCGCGTCGCGCGCGATCTCTTCGGAGACGATCCAGCCGATACTGGTGCAGATATCGTCTGCGATGCAGATGTAGGTGGGCGCTGCATCGCGTCTACCCAAGCTGCCGGTCGCATTGAACGTCTCGCGCATCTCGTGCATCATCGCGTCCCCATAAGGATTGATCAGTTTCATGAAGTCATGAGGAGATTGAGCACGTCGCATCGCCTCATTCCAACCGATGTCGCGCGCCAGCCTCGTCCAGAGGCCATCGATCTTGGTCAGCGGGATCATTTTCCCCAACGGTGTCGAGGTGAATTCGACTTCGTTGTGATCAGCTATTTCTTGGGCTGCCCAAGAAAGTGCGAAGCGCATGGTCACCAAATCTTCCTTACGAGCTCTTTTACCTCGGCTATCGCGTCCTTCTCCCCGATAAGATAGCGGCGACCGAGTTCGAGTTCGTCTTTAGCGGACTCCTTCATCTTGGGGAATTGTGGATCGAGATCCTCGAGTGCATCGACGACGACCTGTGACATTACCGCGCGGGCGAACGATTTGTCATCGGCCGGTACGATGTACCAAGGGGCTATCTTGGTGGAAGTTGCGTTCACCGCTTTTTCATATGCGTTCTGATAATCGTCCCAGAATTCGCGTTCAATGATATCGCTTATCGCAAATTTCCAGTTCTTCGTGGGGTCATAGACGCGCCGCAGAAAGCGCCGTGCCTGCTGATCTTTCGAGATGTGAAGCATGAACTTGACGACCACGATGGCGTTCTCCCACAGATATCGTTCGTAATCGACGATCTGGCGATAGCGATCATCGATAGCTTGAGGGCTTTTTGCACGGTCAAGGATATTAAGCTGCTTATAGAGTTTGTGGACTTTTACGATAAGGACATCCTCATAATATGAGCGATTGAACACGGTGATGTCCCCGCGCATCGGGACGTTTCGATGAAGACGCCAGAGGTAGTCGTGGGCGAGCTCGCGTGCTGTGGGTGATTTGTAACTGTAGACATGAACACCATATTGGTTCATGCCGGAGAAGACCGCGTTGATCGAGCCATCCTTTCCGCTGGCATCCATACCTTGAACGATCACGAGAAGTCCGGCTTTCCCATCGGCTGCGAATCGTGCCTGGAGCTCGTCGAGTTTTGCGGTATTCTTTTCCAAAAATGCAACTTCAGCACTTTTGTTCTTGAATGTATCATCGCGATCAGTGCGGAAATCCGCGAGGGAGATTTTCTTTTTTCCATCGACCTTGAAATGATTGAAATCCATGTTCTCCCTCACATCTCTCACGCGGACACTAACGAGATAATTGTATCGCATAAATAAAAAGAGCAGGTGTGATACAACACCTGCTTTTTCGATATAACGGTGCGATTTGGGCATATTGAGAAGTGATCTCGTAGGAGATGCTTTTTTCTAGCTTTTTGGCATAAAAATGGCGTAAAACTATCTTCCATTTATAAAAACCGCAGTTAAACGGTATCGTTTTTGGTGGAGGTGGTGGGAATCGAACCCACGTCCATAATGCATCCTCGACCGGTTTCTCCAGGCTCAGTCATTTGCGTGTTCTTGGAAATCGTGTAAGACAAATGACAAACCGCACGCTTTCCATGGCTGTTCTATCTTAGCTATTACCTATACAGCCCACAGGTAATAGAGCATCTCCCCTTGTGTCGTCGCATTGGCGTCGGGAGATGACCCCAACTAGACGTCGCAAGCGTTTAAGCTGCGAGGGCGTAATTAGATTCGCCGTTTAAAATGGTTTACCCCTGTTTAACCAGGCGAGGAGACCTGGGCCTGCTTATCCGATCTCGAACATCACCATGTCGAAACCACGTCACCCCCGAACAGCGATCACGCCCAAGAGCGTTCCTGCTGATCGGTTTGCGCACATCTCTGCGCGCGGATAGCTATTCTACCACGCTGAACTGGTGCGGAGCAAATCGATCTATCAAGCGATCCGCAAGAAGGAACAGGACCCCAAAAGCGAAGATGAGACCGAGGAGAATGAGCATGATCGTGACCCAGAATTGCTCTGGGAACGTCTGTATGAGTAAAGAATCGATAGGAAATTGCCAGTTACCCTGTGGGAAGAATATTTCGTGGAAGAATGTGAAAAGCGGATCGAACGCGACCCCCACTATGAACCCAAGTAACAGAGGGACTGCCAAACAAATCCATGCTGCGAACTTGAGTGTAGTGCGCAACCAGCTCCACCACTTCTTGAAGTAACTCGTGATCAGTAATGTAATTATCAATATCGCGCAGATCGCGCCGACGATCCAGGTGAATAGGATCACGGTTCGCACATCGCGCAAGTGCTCGATCGAAGCCTCACCCGCGATCTTATCCGATTCAAAGAACTCGATCATCTCAACCTCGCCGGTGCCATTTCTGATGAAACGGGTCGAAGTGTCGGCGCCGCGCTCACGCAGTTCACTACTGAGCACAGATGCATTGTGCGTAGCATGGATAAGCGATGACACGATCGGTGGCGACGATGTGAGATAGATCGACACGACGATGACTAACACGAACAGCATGACCGCGCAGGCGATCGCGATGCTCTTTGCTATCGGTCCATCTGCGAAAGTGGCTTGTGCCATACCCCGTCCTCATCCTCGACCCACGTTGCGGTACGCAAGAACTCAAGATGATAGGTATCGACGTCATCGCCCAAGAGGTAGTTCATAAGACTGTCTGGGCGCAACGTTCCTTGCGGTGATGAGCGGATGGTGAATAACACGATCGTCTCATGATCCCCTTGCGCGCTTGACAGACCGCGCGGAAGGGTCGAATAGGTATCGTATTGTTTGATCTTATCTTTCTGCTCCACTTCAAGCGTTTCGGGAAACTCCCCGCTGATTTCTACCGAGCCATCGACGTTCACTTGGTATTCAAAGATAGTGACCGCAGAGCTCAGCGATGGCTCGCGCGCAGACACATACCCACAGTCCAGTATCGGCAACACCGGGGTCGTGGCTTCTTGCAGCCTTGCCAAAGCTTCTTCAGGAGCGATGAACTCTTTGAGGATCACATCAAAGAATTCGCTCAGTGATGCGGTCCCCACTCCAAGCGCCGGCCCGAACGAGAGTTTGATGTGTGGATGGAACCCCTCCGATATCGCATAGGGCAAGGTTGCTCGCCTTACGATGCGCTCAAGAGCACGGATGACCTCAAGGTGGGACAAGTGAGCAGCCCTCCCTTGCTTTGCATATTCGATGCGGAGGCGATAGGTGGGAGCATGACCAGCACTCATGATCGCTCTCCTTTGATATCGGGCTTCGCGTCAAGATCGGTGCAAACTCCGCACTCTGTGCAGTCGGCAAACGTGCAGTCGGTGGTCGTGAGTCCGTCACGCGCGCGTTGCGCCTCGGCTTTCAAATACTCGTCACTCACTCCCGTGCTGATGTGGCTCCAGGGCAGCGTCTCATCCAACTCGTGTGACGCGGTTGCCACAGACGGATCGAATGAGGACGATTCGAAGGCACGCTCCCAGTTCGTATGATCGAACTGCTCACGGTAGGCTTCGAAACGCGCGCCGCTCCTCCAAGCGTCTTCGATGACAGAAGCGAGTGAGCGATCACCGCGTGCGATCAGTCCCTCGACCACTGACGTGCGCGCGTCGTGATATGAGAACTGTACTCCCCTGCGCGGGAGCGCGTCTTTGAGCAGCTGTTGCTTTCTCTCAAGCTCCTCCACACTGTCTTGCGCCTCCCACTGGAAAGGAGTATGCGCTTTTGGCACGAACGATGAGACGCTCAGCGCGACTTTTACCGCGCTTCGCTTGCGTGGGTCTATCGCGTCATGGGCCACTTCGCTCACTTTTTTGACCAGCTCAGCGATACCGAGGACATCCTCATCGGTCTCATGGGGAAGACCGATCATGAAGTAGAGCTTGATGCGATGGTATCCGCTCTCGAAGGCGGTGCGTACCGCCTCGAGGAGTTGCTCTTCACTCACGTTCTTGTTGATGATATCGCGCATACGCTGCCTCCCAGCCTCGGGAGCCAGCGTTAAAGCGGGACGTTTCGCGCCTGAAGTCAGAACGTTCATCAAATCGATGCTGAACGAATCGACACGAAGGCTGGGGAGCGATACACTGACCGCCCGATCTGCGAGTTGTATGTTGAGTCGACGCACGATGTCGGCTATCTGGCTGTGATCGGTACTGGAAAGTGAGGTCAGCGAGACTTCATCATATCCGGTCTTCTCTATCCCCTCAAGAGCACTTCGGATCACCGTGTCAGCGCTGCGTTCGCGTGCCGGACGGTAGGTCATACCGGCCTGGCAGAAACGACATCCTCTGTTGCACCCACGCACTATCTCGATCGAGCAGCGATCGTGCACCACATCGACGAACGGAACGACGATGCGTCCCGGTGTCGATACCGCATCAAAATCCCTCTCGAGCCGTTTAAATATCGGTCCATCCACACTCTTGTCATAGAGCAAAGGAACGTAGATGCCCTCTATAGAGCTGAGCGCCTCAAGCCACCTGTCGCGCGTGATTCCCTCTCTCTTCGCTTCGCGAACGACCGCGACGATCTCCGTGATCGCACTCTCGCCTTCCCCGATAAAAATTGCATCGAAGAACGGCGCCAACGGCTCAGGATTGAACGCGCAGGGACCACCTCCGATCACGATCGGATGCGACTCGTCTCGATCGTTGGCACGTAAAGGGATGCCGGCAAGATCGAGTACCTCGAGTATCGAGGTCGCTGCCATCTCATTGGGCATCGTTATCCCTAAGATATCGAGTTCGTCGACAGGTCTATAGGATTCAAGAGTAAAGAGGGGAATATCATGCGCGCGCATTTCATCGATCATATCGAGCCATGGCAGATAGACGCGCTCGACGGCGATCGTCTCGTCTATGCAAAGATTTGCATACAATATCTGGAGCGCTTGGTTCGCCTGCCCGACTTCGTATGTTCCCGGATAGCAAAGACCTATCGAGAATTCATCTGCGCCCAGATTATCCTGCCACGTACGTACACCGTACTCACTACCGATATAGCGTGATGGGCGTTCGATACTGCTGAGGAGTGGTTCTATCCTCTCACGCAAGTTTGTGATAGCCACTCGGCTGTGTTTCCTTTTGTGTGCGATCACGACTCAAGCGCTCGCGAAGCTTACCTCTTCGCTCGACCCGATCGAGTTTAGCTTCTTGCTTTTTCAACGCCTTTTCAAGATCGGCTTCAATTTGTTCAGCGTCGTCTTCAACTGATCGCTTTCGGCTGGAGATCGCGGCGGGCAAAGCTTTCATCCTGGTCTTTACCTCATCGATCGGAAGCGCTTCGGTTCCCTTCTGCGCGGTCTCGACCAAGTCATCACGGACCTCTTTTAACTTTACCGCCAGACCTTCGGGAGTCCCGCCTTTATCAAAATACTCGAGAGCGGCATACCCCATCGCCATCGTACCGGAGTACCCGATCACGCCACGGATCGCCCAACCGAGCACAGGAACGAAACCTATCGCGGTCCGTGCGGCTGCACGCAACGCAAAACCGCCACCGACGACCGCCGCCAACTCTTTGATCCGATCCTTGTTCAAGTGCTGACCGTACGCCGCAGCTATCTGCAGAACCATCTTCGCTTGATTGAGCGTCATGACCGGAAGGTCTGCTCCGGGAATGATCATAACGAGTCCGATCGCACCGTTCTGCACCGCCGTGTTGTTGATCGCTTCTTTCGCAATATGGCGACGCATCCAGCTGAAATTCGCGGCGAACGCGAGTTTGAGATCACTGCGCGTCTCAGCGAACCACGTTGCGAGTTGGTCAAGCATTGCACCGGTATTGTCACTGACGACTGTCGCCAGGATATTGACACCGAAGAGAGATGCAAGCTGCGCGCGTGCGACACGCGCATCGGTACAAACGATCACGATCGGTTTATGTTCATCTTGGGCGCGCTGAGCGAACTCACGCGCGTTGGTAAGAACGTGATTATCGGCTTCGATTCCTGATATCACAATGACGAGGACATCGACATCGCGATGGAGAACCGGTCTCTTGTTCGGTTCGAGCACATCGACCGATGCGCGCCCATGTGGGCTATGTGGAACGAACGCGACCGTGAGTTCTTCAGCGATAAAGGAAGGAAGCGTGGGGTCGAGGAGAACTTCGACGTGGACCGGAATTGTTTTTTGTTGCCCGAGTTTTTTCTCGAATTCCTGGATTTCGAGAGGATTGAGCGGAAGTTTCATCGTCATCTACTCCTTTTATCGGACTTTGATAGTTGCGTCTGCGCCAGATCGAGAGCAGAACGCCTACACACGCCAAACTCGTTACCAAAAATGATGATCCATAACTCATAAATGGAAGCGGGATACCGGTGATCGGCATCAGGCCCATCGTCATACCGGCATTCTCAAGGATCTGGAATGCCCACATACTCATGATACCAGTCGCGATGAGCGACCCAAATAAATCGATCGATGATGCACAAATGCTCAAACATGCCATGAGCAATGCAAGATAGAGCCCCATCAGGAGGAGCCCTCCCATAAAGCCCATCTCCTCGCCGAGGACCGCGAAGATGAAGTCGGTATGTCGCTCAGGCAAAAAGTTGCCGGTCGTCTGCGACCCGCTCCCGAGACCTTTGCCGGAGAACTCACCTGAACCGATCGATATCATCGACTGCTCTAAGTTGTAGCCCGCTCCTTGAGGATCAACATCGGGATCAACGAAAACGATAAGTCGATTGAGCTGGTACTCTTTGAGTACCCTCCCGTCCCCATCGTTGGTCTTCGAATAGTTTATCTCGGTGAATACGAAGCCGATCACGCACAGCAACCCGACCAATATAAGTAATATCATGGTGCGTGAATGAGCACCGCCGACCCATAAGATCCCCAAGGATATAGCGACGAATACCAGTCCAGTCCCCAGATCGGGGATCAGCATGATCAGAACCGCAGGTATCAAGGAGATCGCGAAGAGTTTGATGAAGCTCAACAGGTCAGGGATCTCGCCTTCATAGCGCGCCACGATCGCTGCGAAGAGCAGGATCGTTACGAGCTTTGCGGGCTCGGAAGGCTGGAACAGATGACGCCCCCCGATCGCAAGCCAGCGCTCAGAACCTCCGGCGGTCGATCCGAGTCCGGGGATCCGAGGTGCGAGTATCAGAAAGAGATTGACGATCCACAGCGGGACGATCATATCAGCAAAGTTGCGGTAATCAAAAAGCCAGAAGCACACCATCAAGACAAGACCGATTGCGATACCGATTATCTGACGGTAGAGAAAGGAGCTCGCATCTTCCATTGCCGAGGTCGCAGACAGAATTATCGTCGTCCCTACGACGAGAAGCGCTGCCACCGCGATCACCAATGTGAAATTGACGTTGCGACGGATATCGTAGCGGAAAAGAGCCACCGCTTACCGAGACCTGTCCGTTCCAAGGCTGAAGGTGGTCGATTCGTGGAAGATCGCTCCGAAGATCGAACGCGTCGCCGGCGTGGCGGTGCGACCACCTGCGCCTCCCTGCTCGACGACGACCGCTACGCAGAACTGGGGATCCTCACTCGGAGCGAACCCGACGAACCAAGCGGTATCGTCCTTTTTCGTACCTGTATATTCTGCGGTACCGGTCTTGCCTGAGATCGCGGTGCCGAAACCGGAGAAGCCACCGTAAGCGGTACCCTCAGTCACGACCGCACGAAGATACTCACGCATCCATGCCAGATTCTCGGGAGTGACGCTCGGCTCAAAAACGACTTCGGGCTCAATGGTCAGCGCTGCGTCCCCATTAGAGTCGAGCACCGCTTTGAGTACGTGTGGCCGAAGGACCTTTCCTTTATAAGCGATCCCGGCATAGGTCGAGGCAAGCTGTAGAGGAGTCGTCAATACATCACCTTGCCCGATCGCGAGATGCACCCCATCTCCGGGAACCCACGCGCCGATATTGAATTCGGGATTGAGCACGTTCCACTCGTTTTTCCACTCTGCGGTTGGGATGCGCCCCGACACCTCTCCGGGAAGATCGATGCCGAGTACCGAGCCGTATCCCCAACTCTCGAGATATTTTTGCAGTCCCTCATCGGTATTCTCTTCGAAGGCGTAGCCGATATCGTAGAAGTAATAGTTACATGATTGGGCGACCGCCGAGTGCATATCCATGGTCCCGTGACTGCCTGGGTATATCCAGCAATTCTTCTGATCCCATTGACCCAGTTTCGTCCAGCCCCCGACACAGGTCGTCTGGGTCTGGGTGGTCACGATGCTTGCATCGAGCGCTCCCAGCCCCACGAACGCCTTGAAGGTCGATGCGGGTGGGTAGGATGCGCCGATCGCGCGATTGATAAGCGGATAGTTCAATTTTTCATCGGTGAGTTTCTCCCAATCCTTTTGGGTGATGCCACCGACGAACACTTCGGGATCGTAGGTCGGATAGCTTGCCATAGCAAGGACTTCACCGGTCTTGACATCGAGCACGACCGCGGCCGCACCGGCGGTCTTGAGCCCCGACTCGATACCGGCTGCGACGGTCTGCGCCAGGATCTGCTCGGTCGCTCCCTGCAGCTCAGCATCGAGAGTGAGCATCACGTCCTGTCCTGCTTGAGGAGGATCGTCCTGGACGACCGCTTGTGGCTTACCTTGCGCGTCAACTTCGATGAGCTGACGACCGCGCACACCCTGCAATACCGTTTCGAAGGCAAGTTCCGCGCCCGATTTTCCGACGATATCGCCCGAATGATAGTTCTCGAAGAGCTCACGCTCCATATCGGCTTCAGATATCAGCCCGGCATAACCCAGCACTTGAGACGCAAGGGCAGCCTGCGGATAGGTGCGTACCGCGCGAGCAGCTACTTGGATGTCGGGAAAGAGTGCTTGGTTCTCAGCGATGTAGGAGATCGTATCCATGGGTACATCGATACCGACGACTCGCAAGTCGAGTGGAGCGTCCTTGACCGAACCGATACGCTCGCGCACATCCTCCTCGGTGATCATGAGATGAGTTGCGAGACGCTCGATGAGTGCATCATCTTCAAGCGCTGAGATCGGCGCGAGCACGACCATCGAAGTACGGTTGGTGACCAACTCGATACCGTTACGATCCAGAATACGTCCACGAGGCGCGATCGTGGTCGCCTCTCGCAGACGGTTGATCGCTGCCTTATCGGTATACTCCTGCCCGTGGACGATCTGCATCGACCAGAGGCGAAAGACCAATACGAGGATCATGACGACGAATATCGCCATCAGCGACAGCACTCTGTTCTGTATGTCAGGCTTCTGATAGATCAGAGAAGCCTCCTACCATAGAGTCCCAAAGATGACCGAACTGGTATTGTCGCGTAACGCGCGCGTCAATATCGGACAAATGATCGTCGCACATACTGCGTTATAAAACGTGCTCGGAAGCACAATACCAAAGAACGCACTCGCAAGCGAGGTTTGCGTTCCCAGAAACAATATCACAATCATGTAGAGAATTTCTGAAGTAAATGTGGCGAGCGCGATAACACCGACCGGTAGGATCCATCCCTCGGCGAACAGGTTCTCCTGTACCAGTCCGGCGATATACCCCGTGATCGAGAGCACGAGAGCCATGGGACCGACCGGTCCGGCGCCGAGCAGGTCGAAGAGGAGTCCGGCGACAAAACCGAGGACTGTCCCGGTGTTCGGACCCTCGACGAGCGCCATGATGATGACGGTGATCATTAAGAAGTTCGGTGATACCCCGCCGATCGCGATATAAGGCGCGACCATGACTTGCAGGAGTACCGCAATAAAGAACGCGGCGGTGTTGACCAGTAATAGTCTCATTTAGAGCGATCCAATCTCTGCGGTCTCAACAAATGGTGTGGTGTTGGTCAGCACCATGACTTCTTCGACGACACGCGGATCGTTGGACGGGGTCACGCGGATCGTCTGGTAAAGCGAGCTGATCCCCGTGATCGCGTCGAGTACCTCTCCGACCTTCAACCCTTCGGGATAGATACCCCCCAGACCGGAGGTGATGACCACGTCACCCGGCTCGACCTCGACCTCGTTTGCGACGAACTCAAGAGTGAGCGTACCGGACAGCGATCCGGTAGCGATACCGGGGGTACGAGTTCGCTGCAGCATACAGGCAACACCGCTGCGACGGTCAGTCGTGAGACGGACTTTCGAGAAGTTCGGACCGACCTCGATGATCTGTCCGAGAAGACCTTGCGGTCCCACTACCGGCATACTGACCTCGAAGTCAGCGTTCGATCCCTTATTGATCGTGATGACTTGATCCCACGCATTGGCGGGAATGCCGATCACACGTGCTGACACACCGTTGTAATCTGCATTCTGTTGCGCTTCCATCAGTTTCTCGAGATTCTGGAACTGAAGAAGTCTCTCTTCGAGTACGAGCACCTGTTGGCGCAGTTCCTCATTCTGGCGATACAGTGTGCGCGCGTCCTCTTGAGATATATTGCCGACGTTGACCTCTGCGGTCCATTGGCGAATAGGGCTTGTCAAAAAATTACCGACGCGAGCAAGCGGAGTGGAAAGTGCTTGTACGCCACTGCGTATGCTGTGCAAAGGGCCATTCGGACCTTCACGATCCCATACCGTGATGCAGAGGATGGATAGCACGATCATGACCGCTGCTAACCAGAGTTGAGCCGAGCGCGGCTCCTTTGTCTCGTGCACCCTCATGTGGTTAAGATCCTATCGCGATCCTTGAAGGACCGAACTAAGAACATCGATTTCCTCTAACGCTTGGGCTGAGCCCTCGACGACGTTGGTAAGCGCGCTGTCAGAGACATAGACGGGCATACCGGTCTCGTGTCTGAGCCGTTCGTCAAGACCGCGGAGCAACGCGCCACCGCCGGTCAGGATGATACCGTATTCCATAAGGTCACTCGCGAGCTCCGGTGGAGTTTCCTCCAGTGTGTCGGTGACCGCACGAATGACAGATTGCGTGGGATCCTCGATCGCCTCGCGTACTTCTTCTGATTCCATCGTGATCGTACGAGGCAGACCAGTCGAAAGGTCGCGTCCTTTGATCTCAACGTCTACTTCTTCAACGAGCGGCCATGCTGAGCCTATCTCGATCTTGATATCTTCCGAGGTACGCTCGCCGATCGCAACGTTGAATGCACGTTTCACATAATTGGCTATCGCTTCGTCGAACTCATCTCCGGCGGTCCTGCTCGAACGAGATACGACGATGCCACCCAATGAGATGACCGCTACCTCGGTCGTGCCTCCGCCGATATCGACGACCATCGAACCGGTCGGCTCGTGTATCGGGAGCCCGGCTCCGATCGCGGCTGCCATCGGCTCCTCGATGAGGAACGCCTTGCGTGCACCCGCGCTCATAGTCGCCTCGAACACCGCGCGTTTCTCTACTTCGGTGACACCCGAAGGAACACACACCACGACTCGTGGTTTTGGCTGGAAGAGGAACTTGCGCTTTCGTACGCGGCTGATAAAATACCGAAGCATCGCTTCGGTCACGTTGAAATCCGAGATCACCCCGTCTTTGAGCGGGCGAATAGCGGTGATCGATCCGGGAGTACGTCCGATCATGCGCTTTGCGTCTTGACCGACCGCCAGAACGCGACCGGTATCGTGCTCGATAGCTACAACCGAAGGCTCAATAAGAACGATGCCCTCACCTCTCATCGAGACAAGGGTATTGGCGGTCCCAAGATCGACCGCAATATCATTAGAAAAACTCCCGAAGAGCATATCGCTTAACGACACGCAAACTCCTTACCTCGCGAAGCGGATAACACAGTTTTAATATTTTACCATGTTTGGTAAGTTGAATTTTCCTTATAGGCGTTTCGTTACCGCGATACACATTCACGCATATTTGCGGGTCTATATCCGCAGATAGCGTATATTTCGGCGGTCAACTTAATGCTCGCGTCGTATGTGCCCAAGCCCGCAAGCCCCTGGGCCCGCAACTGCCGCACAAGGTATTCTCCCTGTTTGGTGAGGGTATGATGCAGCTGGTCGTACCTATGTGGTTCTGAATGGACTGCCGTGGCTTATGCGACTTGTATTGATGCCTCCTTTCATGGCGCTACGTTATATCCGCGTTGTTCATCGCACTAACGTCGCTTTTTTCCTTTGCCGAGCGACCACTGAGATGGCGGTAAGACTCCCACCGACGGTCAGACCGATGATCACCATTTCGAGCTTCACATAGATTCCGTCACCGGTCGAAGGGGCACTCTCGAGTGGGATCGGTACCGGCGTTGTTTCCACACTTGGCACGATCGTCGGAGTGTTCTCCTGGCTCTCGAACACTTCAGGGAGCTCCTCTTTCTGCGGTACTTCCCTCCTGATGACCGTAACGGTCTGGTCGGTATCTTCTATATCTTCATGTGAGGTGATGAGCTCATCGCCTTGGTAGAGATACTCGAACACGACGATATCGATCTCGTCCAGATCGTAAGTGTCCATCAATGCAGTCACGAGCGACGCATCGAAATCGAAGACCACTTCGACGGTGCCGCTTATGAATTGGGACACGGCTTCCGTGAAGAACTCCACCTCTGACATGATCGGCTCCCCGTCTATGAGCAGTACCTCGTTGCCTGCTTTGTCCATCAGTATTCCGCGCAGAATATAGTTTGTGTTCGATCTGAGGTTATTAAAGACGACCGTATCGATGACCTGCGCTTCGTTATCAGGAAAGAGCATCGTGGTACCGCTGGTGCCATCAAGCGCACTCGTTCGGATCGCCGGTATGACAGGCGGACTGTTAAGGAGCGTACCGAGTGAGACTACATGGGAGTCACGAACGATGACGATCTCGAACGGGGGAATCAATTCTCGATCCGCATTTGCAGTGCAGATAAGCTCTTCGATCATATAGGTGTCGTACGGCAGCGCACCCTTTGAGTTATCTAACGCATTCTGTGCACCGAACCATACCCCATCCTCGTCGGTCAGTCCTTCATTGGTGTTCTGCGTGTGGGGGTTCCATGATGCCGCAGTCGATGCGTATCCGTTCGCATCGGTAACGATGACATGACTCTCGCCGCTCGTCGTACTTGTGATCTGGAATGGTACTCCGCCGAGACGTTCATAGGTCTCCTCGCCTGCTTTTATCAATTCGATATCACCGCGCTTGATCTGGTCGGCGACGACCGGTGCGACGAAGGTGCTCACCGTCTGCGCGGTCCCCTCCGAGGTGACCTGCTGGACCCACATCGTCTGCTCACCCAAGAGATAGCCTTCAGGCGCTTTGGTCTCTTTGATGGTGATCGTTCCCAGCGGTAAGACAGAGCGACCCTCATTGTCGACTATCAGTTCGTCTCCCGCGATAAGATATTCGGGATCGAGGTACACATAGCCGTCTTCATCGGTACGAAAAGTCCATGTCTTTGTCGGTATCATGGTTGCGCTCCATGAGGTGTTGACCGTTGAATGATACCCCGCGTAATGCTTGACCTCGAATTGCGCTCCAGCCAGAGTCGCACCTCCTTGCGGTGCACCTGACATCATTTCGAAATCTATCTTGCTCAGCGCGATCCCAACAGGATTGTGCTGGGGCATATCCTCTACTTGACCTGCAGATTCATTGAGACGCACGGTGAGATTCGGGCGTACTCTGACCGGATAGACGGTCTCATCGAGCGCATAGCCGGTCGCAGTACTCGTTTCTTTGACGAAATAGTTTCCCGCGTCGATCTCGGCTGATACCGCCTCTCCTGAAGCGTTGGTCGTCATCGTCGAGACCCTTTGAATGCACGCTTCATCGATATAGACGCCGTAGGACGCCCCAGCGATGTTGTAGCTGGCATTGTTATCGCTTATCTGGGACCATCCAGATCGTTTCACCAGATCGATCCTCCCCATCGCGGGCACATTGACCACTTGTCCGGGTGAGCCACCGACCCTCGTGGTCATTCCTGATCTCACGCTCACCGTATGCACAGAGGGGCTGATCACGAATCCACGCGGTGCGGTCGTTTCGCGTATAAAGTACAGTCCACTCGTCAACGCACCGGATTTGCCATAACCGGTGGCGTCAGTGGTGATCGTCGCGATCGGGGTACCGGTCGCGGACGGGTTCGTATAAATGCCAAAGACCGCGCCGGCCAGCGAGAAATCGCTGTTCGAAGCGGTCACCTGCGGCTTGGATGATGTCTTTACCAGATCGAGGTATCCCACGTGATCGGTCTTGATGACGGTATAGGATGCCGCTATACCTTTCCCCTGGATCGTGGTGACCGCATTGACTCCGTTCGAGTCGTGTGAATGCCAGAACAGATCTTCACTCGGGGTCGATCCCCAAAAGATCCCGGTGTGATGATAAGGATCGATATCATACATACTGCTGTTCCATATCCAGATGACATCACCCTTCTCGAGTATGCCGGATGCGAGCATCTCGGCCTTCGAATAGTAATGATAATGCTCGAGGTCGTTCCATTGGATAAAGTCGAGCCAGCCGATGATACCCGGTATGCCCGATGCTCCGGCAGCGGTAAAGGCATGCCAGACGAATCCGGTGCAGTTCATGCCTACCGAACCGTTGAACGAGGGGTCTCCGTTCGGAGATCGAAAGTCACCTCCCACATACGGGGTCCCCAGATAGTATGAGTCGAACCGATGCGAATTGAGCCAACTGATCAGCCCACTGCGAGTGACACCGGTCACCTCTGCGATCGTTCGTGACCCAAGAGCGGTCGCTGTCGAGGGCACAAGCAGCATCGCGGCAAGCACCGCCACTATCACCAGCGCGCCCACCGTACAATAACTGTTCGCGCGCATACCAAAGCTTTTCATTGTTCATCTCCTTCGTCTTGTCGATAGCTCGTATTGGCAAGGAAGGGATCACATGCGCCATCCTCCCAATAAAGGCAAGAATAACGACAAAGAAATAGTCGGCGGTTAGCTTACACTTACCGCCGACTCATGCTCTATCTTAAAAATGACTTAACTAAACATTAATCTTGTTAACTACATCCGACTAGTGAACAGCGCATGACATGCACGGGTCGTAGCAGCGGACCAGCATCTCGACCGATTTTTTGAACTCATCCTCACCTTTTTCCACAACCGTGGGACTGAAGCGTTGCAGATCGAGCGCAAGATTGGCAAGATTCTGCGCGGTCGGGGTGACCACGTCGGCCGCAGTCACCATACCGTCGCTGTCGATAGTGACACTGTGGTAGAGAGTACCGCGCGGTGCCTCACTCGCTCCATAACCGGTCCCCGCCTTTACCTTGAAAGGCTTCGGTGCGACCGATCCGCTCTCTAGGGAGAGCTCATCGGCCAACGTAGCACAACGCTCTGCCGCATCGACGAGCTCGATCGCTCGACACGCGTGAGCGCTGAAGATATTTCGGTTGACCGGGCGCAGCCCGATCTTGCTCGCTACCACACGAGCAGAGGGGAGCAGTTGATCCCATGAGACGTTGACACGCGCGAGCGGTCCGGTCATAAAGGTCTTGCCATCGATGAACGAATGTTTGGAGTTGGAGTGCTCGACCACCTTTTCCTTGATGATATTGGGGTATTCACTGACCGGCTTTGACCATCCCGCATCAAGCGCGGTGATCTGTCCAGATACCGTTGCGTAAAGATCGATCTCGTGAAGGGCCACCAACTCGCCTTGGGTATCGAAATGCTGAGGTACGATCTCGCCGAAGAGCTCGACCGTTGCGGCCGCATCGGCGACCGCCTCAAAGAGTTGCTCGCTCAAGTGGCGCAGCGCCTCTGCACTCACATCATCAGTAAAACCGCCGACGGTCGGAGTGATCGGATGGACCGGACGTCCGCCGATGAGCGTGCATAGATCATTACCAAGCTTCTTTAGACGTAGTGCACGACGCACGATCTCAGGCGCGCTCTCGGCCAGTGGAACGAATGAAGGCAACCCTACAAAGTCAGGCGCCGCAAAGATGTAAAGTGCCGAGGCGTGGTTTTGTAGGTATGAGCCGTGAACGAGGAGTTGACGCAGCTTCTTCGTGCGCTCGGAGACCTTGATGCCCAACGCATCTTCCACCGCGATCAGATTGGTCACAAAGTGGTTGGGCGAGCAGATCCCACAGATGCGGCTCGATATATGGGATACTTCATCGAAACGGCGTCCGCGCATCATAGCCTCAAAGACCCGCGTCGGCTCGATGATCTCCATGAAGATGTCTTTGACCTCGTTATCCTTCACATCGATCGCCACATTGCCATGGCCTTCGATGCGGGCGATATGATGGATGTTCAATTTCGTCATGAGACAACCTCCTGAGCGGTCTTCTTCGAGGTGACCGCCTTTTGAGTTGCTTGCTCGTTGGCCGCATTATAGATCTTGATCAGCGATTCGAATTGATCCGCGTCACACTTGTTCTGCGCGGCGAAAGCGTACGCGCTCTCGATATTGGCGTCTTGAGCGATGCCTCTACACGCGGTACAGGGGCGTCCGCGACTTACGCATGTGGCATTACATCCGCTGCGTGCGATCATGCCCAGACAGGGAGTCCCCGCAAGCCAAAAGCACATATTCTCAGCGATCTTGCACTCGCCGCACATGCTCTGTCTCTGCGGAGTGTCCACGAGAGCGCGAATCGCGCGTTGCAGTACCCGTGAGAGCTCTGCCGGATCGATCGGACACCCCGGTATCGTGAAATCAACGGTGATGTAGTCTGAGATAGGCGCCGGTTTACGGGCACCCGCTCCGACCTTCTTCTCACCGGAACCATAGACTTCCTTGAGTTGACCGCGGACCGGACCGGCGATCGCGAGTCCAGGAATGCCGCCGGTCGCCGCACATGCACCGAGCGCTATCACGCAACTGGCGGTCGCACGCACCTTCTCGAGTAGTTCAACGTGTTCGTCGGTCGTCACCGCACCTTCGATCAGGGCGACTTCGTATGCATCGGGCATATCACCGGATGATACGAACTGCCAATAGCCCAGATCAAAGGTTGAGAGCATCTCGAGGATCTCAGGGAAGTTCGAGATCTGTACCTGGCATCCATAGTCCGATGCAAGAGATAAAATAACTGCAGTAGGTCTCATTTACATCGCCTCCTGCAAGTTCATCGCTTCCCAATAGTTGAACACCGGTCCATCGATACACGCGTACTGATGTCCGATACCGCAATGGTTACACATCCCGATACCGCACTTCATACGACGCTCGAACGACATGTATATGCGATCGACCGAAAGTTTCTTCTTGCGCATCTCGTCGATAGCATAACGGTACATGACCGGAGGTCCGCAGATCACCCCGATCGTCTTAAGGGGGTCGACCGTGATCTGATCGAACAGTCTGGTCACCAGACCGACCTCTCCGTCCCACGTCTCGTCGGGTTGATCGACCGTCATGATCAGGTCGAAGTCATCGCGATGTCGCCACATATCGAATTGTTGACGGAATAAGATCTCGTCCGGATTGCGCGCACCCAGCAGGATCGTGACCTTGCCGAATTCGTGGCGTTCGTCATGGATATGATTGATCAGTGATTTGAGTGGAGCGATGCCGAGCCCTCCGGCGACCATCAAGATATCGTGACCCTTCATCTCCTCGAAAGGAAATCCACGTCCGAACGGTCCGCGCAGCCCCACGATGTCTCCGCAGCGCATCTTATGCAATGCGCCGGTCACCGCGCCGGCGTTACGTACGCACAATTCGATGAAACCCTTTTTCGACGGCGCTGACGAGATCGAGATCGGGGCCTCCCCGACCCCGAAGACCGAAAGCTCCATGAACTGTCCAGCGTTGAAGTTGAACCGCTCACGGACCCTATGATCGATCAGGCGGAATTCGAAGAGCGTCTCGGTATCTGTCAGTTTGGTGATCGAGGTGATACGCGCCGGCCAGGGGCGATAGGGGTTCTGTTTGAGCTCGCGATAAGCTTGGGAGGAGTCTACCGCTACGTGGGTCTTTTTCACTTGCTCTCCCCCTCTCTGAGTGCTTCAACTATTCTTCTGGGATTGATATCGACCTTGCACGCGACATCACAACGCCCGCATCCCACACACAGCATTTTGCCGTAACGAGAGGGGTATGCCCAGAATTTGTGATAGAAGCGGTAACGCACGCGCGAGGCGCGGGTGGGGCGGAAATCGTGTCCCCCGGCGACCTCTGCGAACTGGGAATCCAAACACGAATCCCAGCATCTTATGCGACAACCCGCGACACCGTCGGCGTCAAGCTCGTCGACCACGTCAAAGCAGTAGCAGGTCGGACAGACCGCGCTGCATGCACCACAGCTCAGACAGGGATCTCCGATCGTCTCCCACATCGGGTCGTTATACTTCGCGTCGAACAGAAGCTGCAGCTGAGTGGTGTCGACCGGCTCACGAAATGCCTGCGAGAACTCGCGTATATGATCCTCGAGTGCCTGTTTGTCCTCCGCGCTCGCCTCATGGGTCTTGGCGAACGTGTCGAGTATATGTGCACCCTCGAAGCTTTGGCAGGTCACAAAGTAACGATCTCCCAGATCGGTCAGGAACAGATCGCATCCTTGCGAGACCTCACCGGTACCCCAGGCGTTGCACATGCAGGTCGGGATCGGCATACAGCTCACCCCGACGATCAGGGTGTTCTCGCGTCTGGCCTTGTAGTAGGGATCGACGTAATCACCCAAAAAGATCTTATCGGTCATCAATATCGCGTTGATATCGCAGGCATGCACTCCGAAAAGCACACGCGGACTGACTTCGTGGTCGGTCTCATCCAGCGCCCCCGAATGTGAGTCATAGCGAAAGAGACACTCTTTCGGTCTGACAAAGTACTTCTTGGGAGGGATGATGGTGAGTGGGTAATCCAGCTCGACCTCGGAGCCATCGCGGACCTGTTCGAACGAATAGCCTCCGCCACGCATGACGGGCGCAACTACTTCGTAGACATGCGCGAGTCCTTCAATGAAAGTCGATACCTGGTCTTTTTCAAGAATCCTAAAGTACATGTACGATCCTTTCATATCAAAAGGGAACGTGACCATCACGCTCCCTTTTAACATAGCACAATCCGGCGTCTATTTTAGGTCGCCGAAGAAAATACCTATCTCACGTTTTGCAGAATCAGGCGAATCGGAACCGTGAACGACGTTCGCGTCCATAGTGAGACCGAAGTCCCCCCTGATGGTACCGGGTGCTGCTTGGGCAGGATCGGTCACACCCATCAGTTTTCGGCACACGGCGACCGCATCCGGCCCCGAGATGACCATCTTTACGACCGGTCCCGAGGTGATGTAGTCGATGAGCCCTTGGTAGAAAGGTTTGCCCTCGTGCTCGGCGTAGTTCGCCGCTGCTTGCTCAGCCGACAGCGTATCGAGTTCCATACGCTCGATCACCAGACCGGTATCCTCGAAACGAGAGATGATCCGTCCGATCTTTCCGGATGCGACGGCGTCGGGTTTGATCATGATGTAGGTCTGCTCACTCATTGTTGCTCTCCTGCCTCTGGATCTTCTGAGGTACCTGTCTGTGGTTGCGGGGTTATCACGGTCTCGGGTTGAGCCTGGGTCTCGGACGCCGGCTGTTCAGTCACCTCGCCAACCGGTTGTGAGGTAACGTTGTCGATCTTCCAACCGAGCCCATCGCGTATCAACGTGAAGGTGATCACGCTGCGGTGGTCGGCGGCATCGACGGCGGTCACTTTGACCGTCGACTCACCCATCCGCCCACTTGGGGCTTCGATATCGAAGATCGCTTGTCGCGGTACGTTATCGGCCATCGCGTCCTCGGCTTCGACTTTCGGAGCTGCCCAGTATGCCGCGATGTCCGCCTGCGAGCCGTACGCGTTGAGCGCATTATAGACGACCTGATTGGCAGACGGGTACCCCAGTCCGAGATAGTACGCGATCCCGGTCGCGAGCGCAGCGAGCAATGCGAGCGCGAGTAGCACCCAAAGAAGCATCTTCCACCACGCCATGCGTTGTTTGCCCGCCAGTGACAATTCTTTCTCCTGTTCGAGCAGTTCGCCCTCGGTCATCTTGAAGAATTGTGCGATCTCCTCGTCGGACCCGACCGCGATCAACGGTTCGACTGTCGCAGTATGATCGATGCCGGCGGTGTCGATCGACTGGATCTCACCGGTCAGAGAGGACGCCTCCTCCTCGACTATTCCGATTGCAGGCTCTTCGATGATCGACTCGAGAGGAGCACTCATCGCAAGACGCGCTTTTGCCGCATCATAGACCGCTTGGGCGACCGGGTCGAGACCCTGCTCGCCGAAGATATAGCGCGCGTGATCGAACGACTCGATCGCTTCCTCATCGCTGTTGAGCAGCGAATACGCGATACCGAGTGTCGAGAATATCTGCCCGCGGTTCTCGCAGTCGGGAAAATCGAGCGCGAGTTTGAGCGACTCGACCGCTGAGAGCGGCTGCTTGAGTTCAAGCAAACACAGCGCCAGATTATAGAGCGCTTTCGAGCGGGCGGGATTATTCACATCGAGCGCCGCTTTCTTATATGCGATCGCCGCTTTGTCGATGCTCCCGAGTTTCATATAGTTCTGTGCCGCCCTCAGGAAGCACTTGTATGGTTTTTCGCACTCTGGATACGTTGACGCGAGCTCGTAGGCTTCCGCGCTCGCGGTATAGTTGCCTTCCTTGGCGTGCACATGCCCGATATTCGAGTATACCGCCGACATGTTGTCATAGGTGTCATCACGCAACGCATTCTGATACATCGTCAACGCGTCTTTGTGACGCTCGAGCTGCAAGAAGGCGTTGCCCGCCTGATGAAAGGCAGATCCGTTACCGCGAGCTATGCCTGGTTCTGCGCTCTCAAGGAAATCTTGAGCGGCCGCGGCAAAGCTACCCGACCGATAGTTACGCATTCCCTGTGCAAAGCGTTCCTGGTCCACAATGTCCCCCTAGAGTGCCGCTTTGGCTATTTCAACCAGTTTAGCAAATGACGCCGGCTCGTTGACCGCCAGATCGGCGAGTACTTTACGATCGAGCTCGACTCCTGCGAGTTTGAGCCCATGCATGAAACGACTGTAACTTAGGTCGTGTTGACGGGACGCCGCGTTGATGCGCGTGATCCAGAGACGACGGATGTCGCGCTTCTTGTTGCGACGATCACGGTATTGATATTGCAGTGAATGCTGTACCTGCTCTTTTGCCGCTCTATATGAACGCGACTTCGCGCCGTAATAGCCTCGTGCGCGCTTCATCATCGCACGGCGTTTTTTGTGAGCGTTTATCGCTCTTTTTACTCGTGGCATAGTTATCTCCCCCTACGTTAGCTTCCCAGCTTACGCTTGATCATTTTCGTATCAGCTGCTGAGACCGGTCCCTCTTTGCGGAAGTTGCGCTTACGCTTCGGAGACTTCTTGGTCAATATGTGACTTTTATATGCTTTTCCACGTATGAGCTTACCGTTCTTGGTAACACGCACACGTTTCGCGGCACCCTTATGGGTCTTCATCTTCGGCATATCGAACTCCTTACTCGCTATCCTCTAGTGCTTTTTCATCACTCTCGGTGTCCGGCTCTGTTTCGATCTGCTCTACAGGAGCGGGAGCCGGAGCCGGGTCGCTTTTCTTCGGCTTATCCTTGAGTGGCGCGATGAGCATATGCATATTGCGACCTTCGAGTTTGGGTTGGTTCTCGACGACCGCTACGTCGGCAAGGTCGGCTTCCAACCGTTCCAAGATGTTTCGACCCAGCTCGGGATAGGCCATCTCGCGACCGCGGAACATGATGGTCACTTTTACTTTGGCTCCCGCAGCGAGAAATCTCAAGATGTGTTTCTTTTTGGTGTTGTAGTCACCGATGTCCACTTTGGGACGGAACTTCATCTCTTTGATATCGATCTTCTGCTGGTTCTTCTTGGCCGCTTTCGCTTTCTGGGAAAGCTCGTATTTGAACTTCCCGTAATCCATGATCTTGCAGACCGGCGGATCCGCCTGTGGAGCGATCTCCACGAGGTCGTAACCTTGGTCGTCGGCCATATCCAGCGCGCTATCCACACTGTAGATGCCCAACTGGTCGCCGTTTGAACCGATCAGACGGCATTTAGATGCATAAATGTCCTCATTCACGCGATATTCGTTGCTTATCGTGCCACCATCCTTTCACGAACGGATAAATAAAATCCCGCCAGCGAAGCGCGCCGACGGGACAGTTATGTCCTGCAATTACCTGCCTATCATCGACCTGTTCGCTTTCGCTGTAAGGTGTAAGCGGACTGCCGCCCGCTTAACTTGCCGCATCAGTATAGCACATCGAGACCTCGCACAAGCGAGGTCTCGCATTTCTTCCTTATAAGGACAGACCGGTCGACCTGCTGGTCACTTCTATCGATCGCGCCGACGGCTCAAGATGCTTATGATGATACCGACAAGCCCGGTGACCAAATAGATCACCGTCGTGCGATCGACGAAAAAGTCAGCTAAACGTAATAATCCTAAGGGGATATCCGAAGGTCTGCTCTACCTATACGCGCTTGATGTAGCGACCACCTTCACGAGTGTCGATCTGGAGTTTCTCTCCGATGTTGACGAACAGCGGCACCTGGATCACCGCACCGGTCTCAAGGGTCGCGGCTTTCGTCCCACCTTGGACGGTATCACCCTTGAATCCGGGCTCGGTCTCAGTAACCGTCAGTTCGACGAACATAGGGGGCTCCACGCCGATACGATCTCCGTCAGCCGTCAGAACCTCGACCTCCATGTTTTCCAGCAACCATTGTTTGGCGTCTCCGATAAAACCCGGATCGAGTTCAACTTGTTCATAGGTATCGGTGTCCATAAAATGATAGGCGGTGCCATCATTGTAGAGATACTGCATCCTTTTCTTCTCGACGCGTACATCATCGAACTTGTCCTGCGGGCGGAATGTGTACTCGACGATACGCCCGCTCTCGAGTTCCTTGAGCTTGGTGCGCACGAACGCAGGACCTTTGCCCGGTTTGACGTGTTGATAGTCCATGATGATCTTGCGTTTGCCTTCATGCATGATGCACATACCGGTCTTGAATTGAGGGGTTGAGATTGCCACCGCGCTTCTCCTTCTATCGGTGCGCCCAGGTCCGTGCGGGCGCCTACTCTTGCGTCTCGATTATACCGCAAGCTCGATGAGCTCTTTGGGTGAGCCTGTCAGCATCTGATACCCCTGGTCGGTGACGACCACGAGATCCTCGATCCTGACACCGAGAACTCCCTCGAGATAGATACCCGGCTCGATCGAGGTGACTGAACCGGCTTTGATCGTACCCTCGGAGATGGGTTTGAGACTGGGAAGCTCATGGACATCGAGCCCGATACCATGCCCGGTACCGTGACCGAACTGCTCCCCGTATCCGGCGTTGTCGATGATCGTCCGAGCGGCTGCGTCGACATCGGCGCTCCTCGCGCCCGCACGCACCGCTTCGATCGCGTTGAGCTGCGCGTCGAGCACGATCGCGTAGATCTCTTTTTGCAACGCGCTCGCTTGACCGACACAGATCGTGCGCGTCATATCCGCTTTGTAGCCTTTGAATTGTGCCCCGAAATCCATTGTGAGCAGATCACCTATCTGGAGGCGGTACCCACCGGGCTTCGCGTGAGGCATAGAGCCGTTGGCTCCCGCTGCCACGATCGGCTCGAACGCCATCGCCTCAGCACCCAGTCGACGTAGCGTGAACTCGAGCTCGAGCGCGACCTCCGACTCGGTCTGACCCGGCTTTATGAACTCCAGCATATGGGTGAACGCCTCATCGGTGATCCGTTGCGCCTGTTCGATCCGCGCGATCTCCTCGCGGTCCTTGATCTCGCGCACATCCTCGATCAGACGGTGCGTCGCGACGATCTCGCGTCCCTCCAACGCTTCTTTCCATTTGAGGAATTGCCCATACCCCATGGTGTCCTCGATGCCGATACGAACCGGCGCGAGCTGATCGATCATCTCGACCGCGCGTTCACGTACCTCATGGCGCGCAAGGATCACCTCGAAATTGTGAGCGGCCGCCTGACCGCTCGCGACCTCGAAGTAGCGCGAATCGATGAGCGCGATCGCTCTGTCGGCGGTCACGAGTGCGATATGAGGATTCTCCACGTCGGCGATGCCATCGAACCCGGTCGCGTAGACCACGTTGGTCGAATAGTTGATAATAAGCGCATCGAGACCTTCCTGCTTCATAGAGGCACGGATGCGGCTGAGCCGATCACCGCTCTGGGCGGGGCTCATCGCTGATCGCCTTCCCTCAGCCCGTCATATTCGTCATCTCCGCGTGCTAGAAGATCGGGCTCATCGGGGTCAACGTCGTGTCGCGCATTCTCTTCGATCAATGCATCGATACCGCGCAGATAGCTGCGGACCCCCTCCCCCGAGTATTGTGCGATGCAGACGGGCGCGATCACGCTCTCGCGACGGAACTTCTCACGCGCGGTTATGTCGCTGAGATGTACCTCGACGACCGGGACGTCGGTGCCGGCAACCGCATCGCGTAGCGCGTAACTATAGTGCGAATGCGCCGCAGGATTGTAGACGATGCCTTGGTATTTGATCGGGGCCAGATGGATCTGCTCGATCAGCTTTTCCTCAGAGTTGGATTGGAACGCTTTGGTCTTGACTCCACGCTCGGCGGCATAGTCGTGGACCATATCCATGAGCTCTCCCAAGGTCTGGGATCCATAGATCTCTGGCTCGCGCGTACCGAGCATGTTGAGGTTAGGACCATTCAGAATAAGAAATCTCATTTACATCCCACTCGCTTCCCAGAGACGTAGATGCTCGAAGACGATACTGTCGTCGAGTTCTGCGACCTCCCACGCTCCCAACGCTTTCATCAAGACCATGCGGATCTTTCCGTTGCGGACCTTCTTGTCAGAGAGCATCGCTTCCATCGTATCGAGTGGCGACCATCGTTGCGCCACGACCGGGATCTCGAACATGTCGAGCAGCTTGTCTTGGCGACGCACCGTCTCGATCGAAGCACCCGATATCTGAACCGAGACCCGTGCGGCGAATCGGATGCCTTCAGCGACCGCGATACCGTGTGCGATCTGTCCGTAACCGGCAAGACGTTCGATCGCGTGTCCGAGGGTGTGTCCGTAATTGAGACACTCGCGCGCACCATGATCCTCGGGATCACTCGCAACCACGATCGCCTTGAATTCCATACATCGAAGCACGAGATCTGTCAGGACCTCGCAATCACGCGCGAGGATCTTCTCAGCGTTGACCTCGCACCACGCGGTGAATTCGTCTCCATCGAGAAACGCGGTCTTTGCGGCTTCGGCCAGACCACTCTTGAATTCACAGTCAGGTAGTCCTACGAGCGCGCGCATATCGGCCATGACCGCGATCGGCTGATGGA
This sequence comes from Coriobacteriia bacterium, assembly GCA_009784095.1. GTDB lineage: Bacteria > Actinomycetota > Coriobacteriia > WRKU01 > WRKU01 > WRDL01. Next base: position 26,589 of record WRDL01000001.1, read on the forward strand.
ACGCCCCCGCAAGGTTCTTTCCTGCCGCCAGATCGATAGCCGCCTTGCCACCAACGCACGCATCCACCATCGAGAGCAGAGTGGTCGAGATGATGGCGTATTTGACGCCGCGCATGTAGGTATGAGCGACGAATCCGGCCAAATCGCTGACCGCTCCACCGCCCAACGCGATGATCAGGTCGTCTCGACCGACCTTCGCGTCCGCGATCGCTTCAAGCAGTTCACCGGCGACTTCCCAGGTCTTACACGCTTCCCCGTCGGGGACTGTCAGAGGGATCACTTGGACTTCTTTGGTGATGAACACCGTCTCAATGCGAATACCGAAGAGCTCTGCGGTGGTCTCATCGGCGATCACCACAACTTTCTTCGGTTTTGCGACCGAGACGACATAGGTCGCGAACATCGAGATGGGATTGTCACCCACGAATACCGGATACTCTGCGACACCCACATCGAGATCGACTCGAGTGACCGCTCCGAACCTCTTACGCGTGAAATATGCCACTATCCGCCTCCTTGAGCAGCTTTTCTATTTGATCACATACCTCATCGAGCGTCAGCCCGCTCGTATCGACGGTCCGATCGGCGACGATCTCATAGAGTTCTTCGCGCGCGACCATCATTTCCGCGATCTCTTGCGGTCCATCGACCGCTTGGATCAGTGGGCGGGTGGAATAATCCTCGAGACGAAGCTCGATCTGATCGGCTGACATCTGTAAGTATATGGTGAACGCGCTCTCTTTGAGTCGCTCGACATTCTTCGGGTCGAGCACCACGCCACCGCCGCACGCGATGAGCGCCGGCGCACCGTTGAGCGCATCTTCGAGCAACTCGGTCTCAAGTCCCCGAAAGAAACGCTCTCCATTCCGCTCGAATATCTCGGTTATCGTCATACCTGTATACGTCTCGACCTCTTGGTCGATATCGATGAATGCGACGCGCAACCTCTCGGATAGCTCGGCGGCAACACTGGTTTTGCCTGCTCCCATGAATCCAATGAAGGCGACAGTGACCGCCAGAGGAGCGTTATCGCAGGTCATAAGGTCATTCCTTCTTCCCCGGCTTTGGTGATCACTTCCATCAACTCGTCGTCAGGTGTGGTCGCACCCCAGATACGTGCTTGCTCGAGCGCTTGTGCATAGAGCATCGCTCTGCCATCCAGCGCATCGATACCGCGCGAAGTTGCTTCCTTGATCAGCCGAGTGGTGCCGTGCGGGCGATAGACCACATCGAAGACACTCGCTGCGTACTCTTTGAACCACGAGAGCGGAAAGACCAACTCGTCATGGGCGGAGATTCCCAGAGTGGTGGCGTTGATTGCGCAGTCGAAACGCTTACCGGGTGGAACGGTCGAGGCGCTCAATCGGGTGACTTGCGCGCCACCCGATACGCTCTCTTCGACCGTATGGATGCATCCTTGTGCTTTGCCGAGCGAGCGACCGACCACCTGAATCATCGCTGCCTCTTGAGCTTGGAGTGCATAGACGATGGTGCGGGCAGTCGCACCGGTCCCGAACACTACGAACGTGCGGTACTTGATCGGTGAGAGTAGCTTCTGTATCGCGCTGGTGAACCCCGCGACATCGGTGTTGTCGACCTGCCACAACGCCGGTGTACCCTTCTTGATGCCCGTGCGCCGCGTCAATGTATTGGCGCTCTCCAGCGCGTCGACCTCCTCAGAGCGTTCGCCTTCCAGGTTCGCGACCAGTGGTTTATAGGGTGCGGTGATTGCAAGACCTTCAAAGGTACCCTCCGCAAGCCACGACGCAAGATCTTGCGCAAGTTGCTCTGCGGTGAGCGGATCGATCCGTCCCATCGTCGCGTCGCGGCCCTCATGCGCAAAGATCGCGTCATGGATAATCGGGGACAGTGAATGAGTGATGGGGGTTCCGATAACGGCGAATTTCTGGGGCATAGGGTCTTCGGCGCTTTCTCTCGTAGTTTAAAGACTCTTGAGAGGTTGTCTCTCGCGAAGGATCAGTCTTTCCAGATGACGCAGCAATAAGGTGTGCTTCAGATCATATTCGGTCAGCGGCTTGACCATGATAGTCGTCATGAAGAGCAAAGTCCCGCCGAGCACATCGGTGAAGAACTGATCGCCGACGACCACGGCATGCCACGGCCAGGTTCGTTCTTTCCACAGACCGAGCAAGAACGCCGGCGGAAGCGGTTTGATCGCCTTATCGACGAAATCGACGTCCAACTGGGTCGAGGCCTCACTAACGCGTCCGAACCAACTGTTCGATACCATGACCACACCGATACCGGCCGCTTTGAGATCAGCGACCCACTTGATGATCTCGGGAGCCATAGCGTCCTCGTCTCGAGGAAGAATGGTATTGTCCAGATCGAGGACGACCGCTCTCTTGCCCTTCTCGGCAAGCCACTGGGGAGTGATACCCAATACCGATTCAAGATAATAGGTCGGGATCGCCATTATTGTCCGAACACTTCTTGCGAGATGCGAGTCGCCTCTTCGTGCTCCTCGAATGTGGTCGAGAAGGTCTGCTCGCCGGTCGTGCTCGTCAAGACGAAATACAGATACTCGGTCTGCGCGGGACGGGCCGCCGCCTCAAGCGAGAGACGTGACGGTGATGCGATCGGTCCGGGAGGCAAACCTTCGTTGATGTAGGTGTTATACGGGCTCGAGATGCGCGTATCCGCGTCGCTTAACCGCAGGTCTGTCAGCCGCTCGGGCGGAAGCAGAAACTGGACGGTCGAGCAGAACTGGAGCAACATAGCGCTCTCGAGTCGATTATCTATCACGCTTGCGACCAGTGGGCGCTCGTCATCCAGACGCGCCTCGCGCTCGCAGAGGGAGGCGATGGTCACCAGCTCGGCAACGCTATAGCGCTCAAGTCTATCCGCTGGCACCTCGATCGACTTCCAGACCTCATCGAAACGTGCGAGCTGACGCTCGATGACGTCATCAACGGTCGCATCAGCGGTGAATTCATAGGTATCGGGGAACAGAAATCCCTCGAGGGAATCCATGAATGCTCCCTCGAGATAGGGATAGCGATCCACGTAATCGGGCGCCGCGCTCTTTGCGCGCTGCTCGAATTCGGTCGGAGAGAGACCGAGTTGATCGGCGACCGATTGGGCCACCTGATCGATCCGCAGTCCCTCGATGATCGTCACGCGCACGATCTCGGCAGTCTCCGGAGGGATCGAGAGCGCCGCGATAGCGGCATCATAACCGCTCCCGGTGATCAACATGAACCGTCCGGGTTGGAAGTAGGTCCCTCCCCCTTTGAGCCGAGCCATTATCTGGAACATGAGCGGATTGGCGACGATACCTCGCTCGACCAAGATGTTGGCGATATCTCTCACGCCCGAGCCTTCCGGGATGATGACGGCGACCTCTTTGCCAGGCTCCACATCAGGTCCTGTCGAGCGGATCAATTGATACCACCCACAAAAGACCATTGAGATGATCAGTGCGGCGATTGCGACCAGTGCGATCAGCGCGACCAGTGGGCTTTTCGACCGATACGGTCTCAGCGTGCTGGTCGAATGTCTCAACGTATCGGTTGAATCTTTGCGTCTGCTCGCGCGCGTGGGAGAAGCACCGCTGTCATCGAGCGTACTCTTCCCTTCGTTTCGTGTCTCACGATGGGTCAGACGCGAGGAATCATGCGCACGGATCCTATCGGAGAGTTTCTCGCCCTTCTCTTTGGGCTTTCTCGGTCTATAGTCGATAGAGCGACTCACTGATTAATCCATTCTCACTTGGTCCATATAGGTCTGCAGTAGGAGCGCGGCAGCGACCATATCGACGCGTCCGCGTGCTTCTTTCTCACTGGTGCCCGCCTCACGCATCGCTTTTTTTGCCTCTTTCGACGAAAGTCTCTCGTCGATGTAATGGATGGCAATACCGAGCGGCGCCAGATAGTCCGCGACGAATTCGCGTATCTGGCGCGCTTGTGGTCCTTCCTCCCCTTTCATGGTGAGCGGAAGACCGACCACCGCGCTGTGGATCTCATAATCCTCGATCAGACGTCTGAGTCCGCGCTGATCCGCTCTGAGCTCGACCACATCGAGTACGGCGAGCGGCGAGGCGATCGTTCGATTCGGATCTGAGATCGCGACCCCCATCCGTTTTTGACCGATATCAAACCCTATCAAACGGCTCATGATCGAAGCGTGACCCCTAAGATCTCGCCCACCTTGGCAAGGGCGTCGTCGATGTGCGCAATCTGATCGGCACCACCTTGTGCCATCGTCGGTTTGCCCCCTCCACGACCGCCGAGCACATGCGCGATTTCCTTGACGAGCGCACCGGCGTCGAATCCACGTGCGACCGCCGCGTCATTGGCCGCCGCCAGATAGATAGCCTTCTTCGTATCTTTATCGGTGCCGATGAGCACGACCGCGTCACGTCCTTGGGTGCGAGTCGCATCCCAGTAGGGCTTGAGGTCTGCGGCGGACAAGTGGTCGACCTTATCGACGACGAGACGATAGCCCTCGATCTCATAGGTGATCTCATCAAGGGATCTCCCACTGTCCTCAGGTTTTGCGCTCAACGCCTGCTTGAGGCGTGCTTCGGTCTCTTTGAGCTTGGTAGCCAGCGTTGTGACACGATCGGCGACCTCGCGAGGTGCGACATGCAATGTGGAGGCAGCGGCTTGGACCTGCCGATCTCGCTCGAGCAGATGCTCGTATGCATCCAGACTCGTCACCGCCTCGATGCGGCGCAGGTTCGCGCCGACCGACTCCTCATTGATGATCTTGAACAGACCTATCTCGGCGCTTCTCCCGACATGCGTGCCACCGCAGAGCTCCTTGGAGAACGCGTCTATATCGATGACCCGTACGAACTCACCGTACTTCTCTCCGAACAGCGCGGTCACCCCTTGTTCGCGGGCGGTCTCAAGTGATGTCTCGAACGCGCGGACCGGGATATTCTCGAATATTTTACGATTTACTAGGTGCTCGACCTCGTCGATCTGCTCGTCGGTAAGCGCTTCAAAATGCGTGAAGTCGAAACGCAGACGTTGCGGCGCCACCAAGCTTCCGGCTTGAGCCACATGGGAGCCCAAGACCTTGCGCAGCGCGGTATGAAGCAGATGCGTAGCGGTGTGGTTGCGGGCGATGCGCTCTCTGCGCTGTGCGTCGATCGACACGCTCACCTTGTCGCCCACTTTGAGCGAACCTTCTTTGACACGTCCGCGATGAAGATAGTGACCCTCATTGATCGACGTATTCTTTACTTTGAACAGCGCACCTTCCGCGGTCCTGATGTGGGCCTTATCTCCTGATTGACCGCCCTGCTCGCCATAGGCGGAAGTGCGATCGAGCAGTATCTCACCGCTCTGACCGGGCTCTAACGCATCGACGCGCTTACCCTTGCGGATCAGCGCGAGCACCGTCGCATCGGTCTCATCGAGCGCGTAGCCGACAAAATCGGTCGGCTCGAACTCACGCGCGAGTTCGGTGTATACGCTGCTTTGGTCCCAGCCCTCATCTTTTGCCGTGGCGCGCGCGCGACTCTTCTGCTCTTCCATACGAGTAAGATATCCTTCCTCGTCAACGTTGATAGCGCGTTCCCCGGCTATCTCGACGGTCAGATCGAAGGGGAACCCGTAGGTGTCGTGCAAGACGAAAATGGTCTCACCGTCGAGCGTGTCGCCCTCAGCAAGTGAACCAAGCGCCTCGTCCAGATACGCCAGCCCGGTGCGCAGTGTAGCGCTGAAACGCTCCTCCTCTGCGGCAACGACGCCCGCGATCAAGTCGCGATGCTCGGATAACTCGGGATAGGCATCGGACATATTCTCGATGACCTGGTCGGTCATCTGCACCATGAACGGATCGGAGACGCCGAGTAAGCGTGCGTGCAAAACCGCCCGGCGCAACAGACGGCGCAAAATGTAACCGCGTCCCTCATTTGAGGGCAGCACGCCATCGGCGATCAGGAACGCGACGGCACGCGCATGATCGGTGATGATGCGCAACGACACGTCGGATCTTGGATCGCGTCCGTACGTGGTATGGGTGATCTCCTGAATGAGCGTCATGATATTTTGCATCAGATCGATCTCGTAGTTGGATTGCACCCCTTGCATGATGGCGGCCATACGCTCAAGACCGAGTCCGGTATCGACGCTCAGCGCGCTGAGCGGAGCGAGGTTACCCTTTTCGTCACGATCATACTGCATGAACACGAGGTTCCAGTACTCAACGAAGCGGTCGCATTCACAGCCTACTTTACAGTCGGGACCGCACGAATACTCCTCGCCACGGTCATAATACAGTTCGCTACAGGGGCCGCATGGACCGGTCGGTCCGGCAGCCCAGAAATTATCTTCCTCGCCAAAGCGCACAACACGTTCGGCAGGGATGTCGGTCAGCTCGACCCAAAGGTCTGCCGCCTCATCGTCATCGGTGAACACCGATGCCCATAGGCGATCGGACTCCAATCCCAGAATCTCGGTGGAATACTCATAGGCCCATGAGATCGCCTCGCGCTTGAAGTAGTCGCCGAAGCTGAAATTGCCGAGCATCTCGAAGAACGAGAGGTGTCGACCGGTCGTGCCGATGATATCGATGTCGTTGGTACGCACGCATTTTTGCGCGGTCGTGGCGCGTGTGGTATCGAGTTTCTTAATACCGAGGAACACCGGTTTGAAAGGTACCATGCCGGCGACGGTCAAAAGAAGCGCAGGGTCATCGGGAACAAGCGACGCACTCGGAAGGCGTGTGCATCCTTTACCCTCGAAAAAATCGAGAAAACTCTCGCGGATCTCAGCGGTTTGCATGTAGGTTCCTTAATCTTTCGGAACGGTCACTTCATCGAAGACGACCTCTACGGCGCCTTCATCGGCGAGCTCGTCAAGATAGACGACCTTCTCGGTCGGATAATCGCCTGACAGGTCGCTCTCTTCGAGCACGACATACCGGGGTACGACCTCATCATCGTCGACCTCGCCGCTCGCCATACCGCTCTTGCGTGCGTCTTGCGCCTCTGCGCGACGCTCGCGTATGACAGTACGGACCCGGCTCGCGAAATCGGTGACCACATCGACCGGTGTATTGACCAGCCCGGAGATCGAATCCGAGGTCTTCTCGACCTTCTTCGTCGCGTTCTCGACAGTCGAGATGATCGAATCGATACGGAGAAGCTCCATGTTGACGGCGTCGACGGTCACACCCGCTTTAGTGATCAGCGGCATCGCGTTGGACCGTAGATCCGCAAGCGTATCGGTCGCCTCGGCAAGCGTCTTATTGGCCTGTGCCAAGGTGGTATCCAATACGTCGAACGTCTTTGAGGCTCTCCAGAATAGATACGCCAAAGCTAAAAGGGCGATGACTCCCGCACCGTAGAGAACCGGTTCCATAAATTCCATGCTCGTGCACCTCCGTAGAGTCGAAGTGTATCCGAATGCTTCATTTTACTATAGTGAGTGTGACACGGGGGTCGAACTCGTTTGTACTACATGTGATGAACAAGAGTTCTCAACGAGCTGGTGAAGTATCATGAAATAAGTTGAAAAGGAAGGGATCACAAATGCCTCGTGCTTCGACGCGCAACATAGCGATCGCGCTTGTGGCGGCGCTCGCCATAGCGGGTGGCTACATCGCAGACTTCTTCGGTGTTTCCCTGCCCGGGCTTTCGACCCCCCTCTCCACTGACTCAAGCTACGATGGATCCACTCTCCTGCGTGGAGAGATCGACAAGATCGTCGATGGTGATACGGTCTATATCAGATTCACTGATGGCTCACGTCGCAAAGCCCGCCTTATCGGCATCGACACTCCTGAGCTCAATCAAGCGAGCAACAGTGAGCCGTCCGGGCAAAAAGGTCCGGAACCTGGAGCAGTGGAGGCGAAAGCATTCGTCGAGCACGTACTCTCTGGTCAGCAGACCGTGTGGGTCGAATATGACCTTGAGCCACACGACCGCTACGGGCGCGATCTGGTCTACGTATGGCTGAGCGATCCTTCCGAAGAGGTCTCGATCGAGAGCGATATGCTCAACGGACTTATCCTTGCCAGCGGATGGGCTGAAGCAATCCGCGTAAAACCGAATGCGAAATATTATGACATCTTCAGATCCATTGAGAAGCGTGCGAAAGACGCCGGACTTGGCATCTGGGGATTCGATCGTTGAGGTACCATGGGAGCATCGAATAAAGAGGAGGAATCCCTTGAATGAACTGACACAACTCCCCAATATCGGCAAAGCAAGCGCTGACCTGCTGGGCGAAGCGGGAATACGATCGTATGATGATCTCGTCTCGATCGGCAGCAGGGACGCGTGGCTGAGAACACGCCAGATCGATCCTGGTACTTGAGTGAACTTCCTGATGGGTCTGGAAGGCGCCATCCAAGGGGTGCGGAGAGGAGAGCTGCCTGACTCTGATAAAGCGCAGCTCAAAGACTTCTATCGTACGCACAGCCAGCCTGATTTCGACCACGACAGATGAGGGAACATCATGTATCTTAACAATAGGAACACGATCTGGATCGCGACCGGCAAACAAGGGAGCGAGCCGATCTATCTCCTTCCCCATATGATGAACCGCCACGGGTTGGTGACCGGCGCGACCGGTACCGGTAAGACCACGACGATCAAGGTGATGGCCGAGGCTTTCTCGGATATGGGAACTTCAGTATTCATGGCCGATATCAAAGGTGATGTTTCGGGTCTGTGCATTCCCGGCGAGCCGAGTGAGGCGCTCGATACGCGTCTGGCCTTGATGGGCATCACCGATTTCACCTTTTCCGGCTATCCTGTGCGCTTCTTCGACCTCTATGGCGAGAACGGTATCCCCGTGCGGGTCACGGTCTCGAGCATGGGACCACTGCTGCTCTCGCGGATTTTAAGCCTCAATGACACGCAGACCGGAGTGCTTCAGATCATATTCAAGTTCTCCGATGACAATGGATTGCTGATGCTCGACTTCAAGGACCTTCGCAGCATGGTACAGTACGCCGGTGAGAATGCCAAGACCTTCGCATCAGAGTACGGCAACATCTCCCCTGCCAGCATCGGCGCGATCCAGCGCCGCCTCCTTGAGCTGGAAATGGCGGGAGGCGATCGTTTCTTCGGAGAGCCTGAGCTTGATCTGCGCGACTGGTTCGGAGTCGACGAGCAGGGGCGCGGCTACATCAATATCCTGGACTGCGTCACCTTATTCCAAAACCCTCTTCTGTATTCCACCTTTTTACTTTGGATGCTCTCTGAACTCTACGAATTGTTGCCTGAAGTGGGCGATCTCGATCGACCGAAGATGGTGTTCTTCTTCGATGAGGCCCATCTTCTTTTCTCCGACGCACCCAAGGCACTACTCCAAAAGATCGAGCAGGTCATCCGGCTCATCCGCTCCAAAGGAGTCGGCATATTCTTCATCACACAAAGCCCCGGCGACATCCCCGATTCCGTGCTCGCGCAGCTCGGCAATAAGATCCAGCACGCACTGCGCGCCTATACACCCAATGACCAGAAGGTCATCAAAGCGGCAGCAGCGTCATTTAGGCCTAATCCTGAGTTCGACTCGGCAACCGCGATCAGCGATCTGGCGACCGGAGAAGCGCTGATATCGGCTTTGGATGAGAAGGGCGCGCCTGAGATGATACAGCGCGGATTCATCCTCTCTCCGCACTGCAGTTTTGGGGTCGCGGATCCGACCTTCGTCGAACAGATCACCCGGTCATCGCCGCTCTATACCAAATACCGTGAGACATTCGATCGCCACTCGGCGTACGAAGCGCTCGATGAGATGGCGCAACGTAAAGCAGCACAAGACGAGCAGGACATGGTTGAGGCGCAACGGCAAAAAGAGCTCAGGCAGCGCGAGAAAGCCGCTTCGAAACCGCGTTCGCGCAACGCGTCGACCCCGCTTGAGAAAGCGCTATCAAGCAGCCTCTCTCAGATCGGTCGCTCGGTCAGCCGTGAGCTGGTGCGCGGTGCATTCGGCACGTTCAAGAAGTAGTACGCAGCTCGGCTCGTTCTAAAGCAGTACCGAGAGAGAAACACCGCCCTGGTAGGGGCGGTGTCTATTCTTGTGAGTATGATTTTTCTGCTTGTTAATCTTTCTTATAGAGACGACGTGAGAAGCCCAGTGCAACACCTGAGACACCCAGCAGACTCAGTACCAGCGCAACAGGGGCGATATCACCAGTTGGCGGTAGTCCGACATAGCTATTGACGAAGAACGCGCCGACCCGATTGGTCAGATCGTCAAGTACGATCTCATCCTCATTGAGGGTCTCCAACCCATCGAGGTCGGTCAATGATATATAGCCGACATCGTAGGTACCATCGGAAAAGACCTCGACCAAGACCAACCAGACCTCATCGTCAAAGATCCAATCAGTGAGATCTTCATCTTCGAGTTCTCCCAAGAGGAACGCATGCTCACCAACACCGAGCTCACCCACGTTGAAGGAGAAGACTCCTTCGCCGGTGACCGTTGAGTACTTCTCTGACCCATCGATCAAGTCGCCGGCATCATCAATACCGATCAGCAAGAAGTTGAAGTCGGGCATACTCCCCGGCGTTCCCAGGACGACTTTCTCGCCATTGATCACGACATCTGCAGTGACCGGTGGTGCCTCTTCAATTCCTAGGTAAATCTGACCGAATGCAAAGTCTTCATCCGTGGTAGTGATCGTAACACTTTCAATGGTGAGATCTCCGGTCGTATAAAAACCGAATCCGGCAGCACCATAATCGCCTTCCACCCCTTCGGAGTAGACGGTACCGTCATTGGCTTGGACGTAAAAGTTATAGAGATCAATTTCATTTGGTTCTACATAGATAAGGAACGCCGTGATGCCCTCAGGGAGCTCAAGGGTGACCGTATCGTCACGTACGTAAAAGACCAGCCCGGTATAACCCTGGCTCCAGGTTGCCCAACTATCGGGGACAAAGCGAGCCTCAACATGACTCTCGCCATTGGTGACAAAGGTGATATCCCCAGCGAACGAGGGTAATACACTGACGACTTCCTCATCTTCAAATCCCGGATCTGTCATCAGCGTGCTACTTAGTTACCTAACACTATTTGTTAAGTAACAGTATTAACTAATTTCAGAGGGCAAGATTTGGTGCGGTATAATTGCACCGATGTGTTCTTATCCCACGGTTTAATGTTGCATTACAAAGGAGCATCATGCTTAAGCTCTTTCGCTATTTGAAGCCCTACTGGTTGCTGTGTCTGTTGGTACTTTTCTTTGTCGCGATTCAGGTTACCTGCACGCTACGTCTTCCCAAGGAGATGTCCGATATTGTCAACTACGGCATTATCCAGCGCGGCATCCCCGGTAACATGCAGACCGAGCCTGATGTGGCAGCGCAAGTCGCCGAGGCGATCCGGACTGCCGGTGCTTCGATCACCCCCGCGCAACGATCATATTTCACTGAAAAAGGCATCCTCATGTTGGGCATCACCTTGCTTGCCGGAATCGCGGCAATCTGTGCGGGCTATTTTGCTTCACGGGTCTCAGCCGCAGTCGCGCGCGATCTTCGTGGGGATATCTTTTCCAAGATCGAGTATTTCTCATTGACTGAATTCGACCGATTCTCGACCGCATCGCTGATCATCCGCTCGACCAACGACATCCAGCAGGTACAGCAGATGACGTTCTTGCTTCTGCGCCTGTCGACCATGGCACCGCTGACCGCGATTGGTGCCTTGTTCATGATGCTGCAGACCGATGCGTCACTTGCCTGGATCCTGGGGGTCACGTTGCCCCTGCTCCTAATCACCATCGGTATCCTGATCTATTACGGTATGCCGATCTTTCGTACAATCCAGGAAAAGACCGACCGCCTCAATCTCGTGGCACGCGAGGGCCTGACCGGTGTGCGCGTCATTCGCGCGTTCGATCGCGAACCCATGCAACAAGAGCGATTCGCGAAAGCCAACGATGATCTGACTAATACGACCATCAAGGTCAACCGCATGATGGTGACTATGATGCCGATCATGCAGCTTCTGATGCAGTTCACCACTATCGCCATCATCTGGTTCGGTTCGCATTTGATCAACGATCTGAGTTTGCGCTTGGGTGACATGATGGCGTTTTTGCAGTACGCGATGCAGATCCTGTTCTCGGTCATGATGCTCTCGATGATCTTTGTGATGTATCCGCGCGCCAGTGTCTCGGCTGAACGCATCAACGAGGTGCTCGATACCGAGCCGGTGATCGAAGATCCCCCCAAAGCACTGGGCTCGGCAAGTGGAAAGCCCAGCGTCGAATTCCGCGACGTGTCCTTCTCGTTTGCGGGAAGTGAGGAATGCGCGATCCGCGATGTGAGTTTTAAAGCTGACGACAACACGATGACCGCCATCATCGGATCGACAGGATCGGGCAAATCGACGATCCTTAACTTGATCGTGCGTCTCTATGATGCCTGCAAAGGTGAGGTGCTGGTCAATGGGGTCGATGTTCGTGAGATGAGCCAGCATTACCTGCACGAGCTGGTCGGCTATATCCCCCAAAAAGCAGTGCTCTTCGATGGGACGATCGCAGAAAACATCCGCTTCGGTAAAGAGGATGCGACCGATGCCCAGATCGAAGAGGCGCTTGAGATCGCCCAAGCACTCGGGTTTGTGCAAGAGCAAGAAGACGGTCTCGAAAGCTTTGTCGCCCAAGGTGGCACCAACTATAGCGGTGGGCAGAAGCAACGCCTCGCCATTGCGCGTGCTATCGTAAAAAAGCCCGCGATCTACCTGTTCGACGACAGTTTCAGCGCGCTCGATCTTAAGACCGACGCAGCTTTGCGTGCGGCGCTTGAGCCGTATCTGGAAGATACCGTCACCATAATCGTGGCACAACGCATCTCGACCATCGTGGAAGCCGATCAGATCTTGGTCATGGAAGAGGGGCAGCTGATCGGTAAAGGCACGCATGACCAGCTCATGACATACTGCCAGGTCTATCGCGAGATCGCCGAGTCTCAGATGACCGATGAAGAATTGGAAGAACAAGGCTATAGCAGGTCAGAAATCCAAACGCCCCTCGATGAGGTGATCGCAGATATCCAAGCTGAGGATTGTGTTGAGTACACGCTCGAGCATCCCGAGAAGATGGTCGATGACACTCAGCGCACGACCGCTGCGCCTGCTGAAAGCGTGATGCACGAAAAGGAAGACTGGCGACCTTTCGAGGAGGTGACCGGCGATGAGTGACTCCACCGAAAAAGTCGAGCAACCCAAGCGTGAGGCACGTCCTATGGGACCGCGATTTGGAGGCGGTCATATGAGCGGTCCGGTAGAAAAACCGGCAGACTTTTGGGGAACGACAAAAAAACTGTTCGCGCTATTAGGGCCTGATCGTTTCAAACTGCTGCTTGCATCACTGTTCTCGATTGCTGCCGTATCGTGCGTGGTCGCCGGGCCGAAGGTCATGGCGCTTGCCACCAACCGTCTTGCCGACGGGGTCGCCGATATCATGAAGGCTCAAGCTATGGGCGCGACCGAGATCCCTAGCATCGACTTTGCTTACATCGGACGTATCGCGCTGATTCTGGTGGCGCTGTACTGCCTGGGAGCGTTGCTTGCCTACATCCAGCAGACGCTGACGGTCACGGTCACTCAAGATCTGGTCAGAACACTCCGACGCATGATCTCTGAGAAGCTCGATCACCTCCCCCTCTCCTTCTTTGATACTCAGACTTATGGAGAGATACTCTCAAAGATCACCATCGATGCCGATCTGATCTCGACCAATCTTCAGCAAGCCATGACCCAGACCATGACCTCGCTCTTTACCCTGATCGGGATCATCATCATGATGTTTACCATCAGCTGGAAACTGGCACTGGTATCACTGATCGCGGTTCCCGGATCGATCCTGGTGACTGCGTTGATCGCTCCACGCTCGCAGAAGTTCTTTGCCGATCAGCAGGCACAGCTTGGAGATCTCAACGGTCAGATCGAGGAGAACTTCGCCGGACACATCATCGTTAAAGCGTTTAACCGTGAAGAAGCCAATATCGCGCGATTCGATGAGACGAACGAGGAGCTGTTCGGTAGTGCGTGGCGCGCGCAATTCATGTCAAGTATCATCATGCCGCTGATCCACTTCATCAGCAATGTGCAATATGTCGTGATCGTCGTCTATGCCGCAATCCTCTCAGCAGCCGGACAACTGCCGATCGGTGATATCTTGGCGTTCATCCAATATATCCAGCAATTTGGTCAGCCGATCCAGCAGGTCGCCCAGATCGCTAACGTGATCCAAGGCACGATCGCCGCTGCCGAGCGTGTCTTTACCCTTCTCGAAGAGCCTGAGGAGACCGCCGATAGTGAGGTTCCCGCGCTGCTCGATGAGCCAAAAGGCCTGGTCGAATTCAAAGATATCGACTTTGACTATGTTCAGACCAATCCTCTTATCCGCGATCTTTCCCTGACCGCAAAGCCGGGTCAGACGGTGGCTATCGTCGGTCCGACCGGTGCCGGAAAGACGACACTAGTCAATCTCTTGATGCGCTTTTATGATCTCAACTCCGGTGAGATCCTCGTCGATGGGGTCAATACCGCAGACATGAGCCGTCACGATGTACGCAAACTGTTCGGCATGGTGCTCCAGGATACCTGGCTCTTCAACGGTACGATCGCTGAGAACATCGCCTATGGGCGCGATGGGGCGACTCGCGAGGAGGTCGAAGCCGCAGCTAAAGCAGCGTTTGCCGATCACTTCATTCGCACACTGCCACAAGGATACGATACGATCTTGGCCGAGGACGGAAGCAATCTGAGCGTGGGTCAACGTCAGCTGCTCACCATCGCGCGAGCCATATTAGCTGATTCTCCCATCATGATCTTGGACGAGGCGACCTCGAGTGTCGACACGCGTACCGAGCGGTTGATCCAAGAAGCGATGAATCGCCTGACCGAGGGACGCACCAGCTTCGTCATAGCGCATCGATTGAGCACTATCCGCGACGCGGATCTGATCCTCGTGATGGATAAGGGACGTGTCGTCGAAAGCGGGACCCACGAGGAGCTCCTCGCTGCCGATGGATTCTATGCTGACCTATATAACTCACAGTTCAGCGAGGAAGCTGAAGCCGCCTAGTGGAGCCGACCCAACAGACCGAGACCACAAGAAGAGCCTGGATATCCA
>WRDL01000002.1 GCA_009784095.1 Coriobacteriia bacterium
CATCTTTCCCGATGTCGCACGTGAGTCGACCACATGGATATTGCGTGTGGGATCTTCAGCCTCCACCATTTCCTTGGCCTGTAGCGCGCTCTCATAGGAAGCGCTCAACTGAGAGGTGATGGTGACGCAGATGGTATTCTTCGCGCGCCGGAAGCTCTCGGCGTAAGTTCCGACCGACGGGCAGGCGCTCGTCGTGGGACCTTGATACGCTTTCATCTCACTCATCATCTCGTCAACATCGAGATCCTCGTCGTCGACGAACTCCTTCTCCCCCACGATCACGGTCAACGGAGCGATCACCCAATCGACACCCTCAGGGTCGGTCTTACCCAGTACGTCACATGAACTATCCAATACTATCGTCCAATCCATAGGATTGTCCTTCCTGTCGCTGTTATCCACGGGCAGGTCCTCATCTCTGTGGTGGGACACCGCCCGACCGCGATGGTCGAGCGGGCGCAACACCTATCTAGCACTATACCAATCCTGAAGCCGCTTGCGCGTCTTTTGCTTTTTGCTCGTCCGCTTCGCGAATGGCGCTTCGGCGGATCTTGCCGTTGACCGTCTTGGGAAGCTCGTCGATATAATCGATGACGCGCGGATATTTGTACGGAGCGGTCGTCTTTTTGACGTGGGTCTGAAGTTCTTTGGTGAGTTCCTCGCTGGGATCGAATCCGTCGTTGAGCACGACGGTCGCCTTCACCGCGAACCCGCGCACGGGATCAGGTATACCGGTGACGGCGCATTCCTTGATCGCGTCGTGTTCGAGTAGCACGCTCTCGACCTCGAATGGTCCGATGCGATAACCGCTACTCTTGATGACATCATCGTTGCGACCGACATACCAGTAGTACCCGTCCTCGTCGACCCATGCCAGGTCGCCGGTGTGGTAGAACCCGTCACGGATCGCTTTCTCGGTACGTTCAGGTTCACGATAATAGCAGGTCATTATGCCTTCAGGCTTACCGGCGCGCACGTCGATGACGATCTCGCCGGTCTGACCGCGATTGCAGGGACGTCCGTCCTCGGTATGCAGATCGATCGCCAGATGTGGCGATGGTTTACCCATCGAACCGGGGCGTGGGTTCGAGCCGACCGGATTGAAGATCGAGACGACCGTCTCGGTCTGACCGAATCCCTCGAACATCTTCAGCCCGGTCGCTTCTTCCCACATCTCGAAAAGATCGGGATTGAGCGCTTCACCGGCGGTCGTGGAGTAGACCATCTTGGAAAGATCGTAATTCTCGATGCCGGCGGCTGCCATCAGACGATACATCGTCGGTGGGCAACACAGCGTCGTGATGCCGTACTTCTCCATAAGCGATAAGATGTCCTCGGCGTTGAAGCGATCGAAGTCGTAGGTGAACACGCACGCCTCCATGAGCCACTGTCCATAGAGCTTGCCCCAGACCGCTTTGCCCCAACCGGTGTCGGCGATGGTGAAATGAACACCGTCGTCGGAGACCACGTTGTGCCAATGCTTAGCGGTCATCAGATGGGCGAGTGCGTACGCGCCATCGTGAAGGACCATCTTGGGGTTGCCGGTCGTTCCGCTCGAAAAATACATCAGGAACGGATCATGGACCGAGGTCGGGATACGGGTAAAATTCTCGTCGGCCTCACGAACTCCCTTGTTGAAGTCGAGCCAACCGGCGCGCTTTGGAGCATCGAGGATGCAGATGTTGTCCGGCCCACTCAGGTCCGACTGATCGTCGAGTACCAGACCGGCGCCTCCCCCGTTGAGCAGGATCCTATCCTCAAGCGATGGACACTTCTCGACGACATTATCAACGGTCTGCGCGATGTCTCCGGCGGCTGTGCAGATGATCGCCTTGGTCGAGCTCGCGTTGAGACGATATTCAAGGTCGTGCTCTTTGAGCATGAATGTCGCCGGGATCATCACGGCACCGAGCTTGTGCAGCGCGACCGCGATGAACCAGAATTGATAGTGGCGCCGCGCGATGACCATGACCGGATCACCCTTGCCAATGCCGAGCGACGCGAGATAGTTCGCCGTCTTGTTCGACCAGATCTTGATGTCCGCGAACGTGAATTTGTGCTCTTCACCTTCAGGATTGACCCAGATCATCGCCAAACGATCAGGCTCGGTATCCGCGATGCGGTCGACGACATCGTAGCCGAAGTTGAAACGATCTGGGTAGGTCAGGCTGAAATCTGAGAGAACCCCTTCTGAATCATAGAGTTCTTGAACGTAGGTCTTGTGTATGTTCTGCATGAGTGGTTATACTCCTTCAACATCTTTGGGATCTTTGAGGACCACCGCAAGAAACGTGCAGGGGCCTCCACCGATGGCGATCATGCCATGGTCGCGGTAACTGTCATAGAGGACCGTGTCTCCCGGACCCAGATCCTCGGTGTGGTTCTCATAGGCAAATCTCATCCGCCCGCTGATGATGTAATTGAACTCCTGGCCGGCATGGGACTGCATCTTGATCGGCGCGTTCTGCTCGCTCTCGCGATACGGCGCGGTGACCAAGAACGGCTCGGCGAGCTTGTTCTTGAACTCGGGAGCGAGATGAAGGTATTTGAAGCCCTCGTCGCGCTTGATCTCGAGACCTTCGCCTTTGCGCATGACCGAGTAACCAGTCAGGTGAGGACCTTCGCCGGTAAGCAGATCGATCATGTCGACGCCGAGTTTCTCTGCGGTACGGTACAGAAAAGTGAAACTGAAGTCGTAGTTTCCCGCTTCAGCATCGAGGTATTTCGCCTCGTCAATACCGATGGCGCTTGCCATATCGGCAGGCGAAAACCCCATATCCTCGCGGAGCGAAAAAATACGCGTTGCGATCTGTTGAATCGTTGGTTTGTCCATCGTTTCACCTTTCACTACGATTTTCATGTGCATACCAGCATACCGCAAGTTGGGACCGTAGGGTCGGTTCCTTTTGCCCCATTTGGATAGAGGAGTGGATACCTTGGGCACAAAGGGGACAAAAGGAACCGACCTTACGGTCCTAGGATATTAAGACACCCCGGCCGTCACAGTTGTGAACATTTCGATATGCGATTGCGCATATCGTGTGGAGGGACGTTCTGCGCGTTATGGCGCGGATACTCAATGGTATGCTTTGTATGTTAAGCGTTATATATTGAACTTTGAGAGGAGGGTATTATGTCAGAGAGTACAAAGTATGGTGACTATATCCGTGAGAAGGGACCCGATGTCGTCGACAAACTCGGTGCCGCTGCGGATGTAGCTGTCGAGCAGACCACGATTGCGGTCGAGCAGATCAAGGATGCGTCCGTCGAGGCACGCGAGAAGATCGCTACCAAGTTCGCTGAGGCTGCCCGCAAGGCCGCCGAGCGTGCTGATAAGGCTGCTGCCGAAGCTAACGCTCAGGCTGTTGCAGCTGAAGAAGCAGCGAAAGCCGCGCAGGCAGCGGTCGCTGAGGAGACGGAAGTCGTGACTGCGGTCGTCGACGAGCCCGTCGAAGAGGCCGAGATAGACGTCGTAGACGAATAAACGACCCGCTTAATTGAGAAAACGGGAGCTTTGACTCCGTTTCGAAGCGCCCCCTTATGGGGGCGTTTTTTTGCGCATCGACCGTATTGGGTTATAGGACACAGTGTCCGCTCTCATTCGGCTTATACTTACATAGGCACCGACCGCGACTGCCTGCGTATCTACGACTCGGTTCGTCAGCGCACTCACCATGCACGTGCGAGGACGGCGCCGGTCACGCTCGCCGCTCCATGCTGACGATATATCGAGGCAGCTCCTTGCATGGTCGCACCGGTGGTAAGCACATCATCGACGATCAGTAGGTGTCTCCCGTTGACATCGATGTCGCTATCTATGATCTTGAATGAGTTGCTCATCGCCTCCCGGCGCTGCTCGCGCGAGAGCGTGCGCAGATCCTTTCGCTTTTGACAGACTAGGTATTGGGTGCACTCGACACCGAGGCGTCGCGCGACGCTTTGGGCGAGGATCATCGCGTGGTCATACCCACGTTGTCGCAAAGCGTGCGTACTCGGAGGGATCCATGTCACGAGATCGATACGGTCGCCCTCTGCCATGAACTGAAACGCGCACCGCTGAGCAAGAAGGTCGCCGAGCACTTTACCGAGACGGAGCTCGAAACCGTCCTTATAGATGACGACCGCTCGTGAGAGCGGACCGTCAAGCTCGCCGAGGCACACGACACGATCGAAGGTGAACTCCTCTCCTTCGCACTCGGTGCAAATGAGCTCTCCGTAGGGAGCCCCACAGCGCACGCAGGGGTGCATTTTACGATAAAGCCGGATCTCATCGATGCACCGATCGCACAGTACCGATCCGGGACGTTCACATCCTGCACAGCGCGTCGGCGCAACCAGTTCGAGCAATACCTCTTTAAGGATATTCCAGCCCATAGAGGCGCATGATAGCACGCGACCGTTAACGATCACTTACCTCTGGATTAACCGGTGCTTAACCGAGTACCCGCAAAGAATCGACCGATCTTGGAACAGGTAGAGCCTTCGCAGTTCGTCCGATCCTATTCGAGCAACGCCTTGATCGCCGCGGTCGGATCTTTCGTTTCGTTGTGAATGACACCGAGCTCGGTGATATAGGCGGTCACGTTCGCCGCAGGAGTCACATCGAATGCCGGGTTGAAGACCATCACCTGCGGCGGGGTCGTCCTGAACCACGCATCGAAACTGTACCCCCCACCCTTGCGATCGAGCGTCATGTGATGCCCCTTCGACATGGGCAGATCACAGGGTCCTTCGGCGGTCAGCGCATCGAGCGCGCGCGCGGTCCTATCATCGCTTGGATCGAATTTTCCCGAAATGGTCACGCCTTCGATCTCGCGTGAGTCGCGCTCCTCGATCTCGACATCACTTCCCCGCTCAAGCGTCAGATCGAATGTCGAGGACGGTGCGGTGACATAGAACGGGATGTTGTGCTCTTTGGCAAGTACCGAAAGACCGTACGTACCGATCTTGTTGACCACATCACCGTCGGCACAGATCCTGTCAGCACCCAAAATGACCGCATCGACCCATCCTTTTGCCATCACATCGGCCGCCATATCATCGGCGATCAATGCAGAGGGAATGCCGACCTGCAAGAGCTCCCAGGCGGTCAGCCGCCCACCTTGGTTGAGCGGGCGTGTCTCATCGACCCACACGTGCTCGACCTTACCCTGGTCGTGAGCGGTAAATATCACGCCGAGCGCGGTCCCGAAGAACACGGTCGCAAGCGAGCCGGTATTACAGTGCGTCAAGAACTTGGTCGGCCCGTCGAACAGCTCGGCGCCGTTTGCGCCCATCGCACGATTAGCCGCTTCGTCCTCTTGCGCCATCTCATTGGCGCGCTCAACGATAAGCTCATGCAGTTGAACGGGTGTTCTGTCAGGATGCTCTTCGATCAACTCGGCGATCTTCGCGACTCCCCAGGGAAGGTTTATCGCGGTAGGACGAGCCTGTGAGACTTCACTGGCGACCTCTGTAAAACGTGAGAGGTACTTCTCGCGATCCTCCATGAGCCGACCTTCTACCTGCGACCACAATGCCATCGCATAGGCGCCCGCAACGCCGAGCGCCGGCGCACCACGTACCGCAAGCGATTTGATAGCGCTGATAAGACCCTCGTAGGTATTGCAGACCAAGATGTCACCCTGAAGAGGAAGACGGGTCTGATCGATCAGATGGGTCGCCCCATTTTCCCACCAGATGGTTCGCGGGAGATTCTCAACGCTCATAACAAACCTTTCTCGTGCGTGTGCATGAAACGTTCGCACTCGTTCTCAATGATCTTATCGCTCGTGAAGCTGCTTCACACCCTCGCGCACGATCGAAAGCGGTAGTGGCTCGCGACGCGTCTTCAGCGCGTGCACCGCCTCGCTCGCCTTTGATGCGATCTCGACCGCTCGACGATATGCCTCTTGATCGTCGGTGCCGTCGACCAGTCCGATGACGGTCGGACCTGAGCCGGACAGCGCGACCCCGTCAGCCCCGGCTTCCATCAAGATCGTATGGATCTGCTCGAGATCGACGATCGAGGCGGAGCGATACGGTTCGTGTAACTTGTCTTTGAGCGCCGCCCCGAAATGCTCGGGGTGACCGGCGACGATACTTGCTGCAAGCAACCCGGCATGCGCCACGTTGAACGCCGCGTGGCGATGCGGAACATCGTCCGGTAGCATCTTGCGCGACTCGCGGGTCGAGACCTCACCGAGCGCGGGCACGACGACCGCTGCCAGACCGTTGGCCGGCTCGAAACGCGCGTGTTGAGGCACATCGTCGCTCATCCAGCAGACGGTGAATCCTCCGAAGAATGCGGGCGCGACGTTGTCGGGATGTCCCTCGAGCCTCGAGGCGATCTCGAATACCTCCTGATCGCTCAAACGTCGATATCCGGCTTCCTCGGCGATGTCACGCGCGAGCAGCACACCGCCCAAACGCGCGGTGCTCGACGAGCCCAACCCGTTACCGGTCGGTATGCGATTCTCGCACCAGACTTCAGCGCTCAGGTCGGCATCGAGAGAGTCGAATGTCATTTTCATCGCGCGAGCGACCTGGTTACGCTCGTCCTCGAAAAGGTAGCCTTTCCCCTCCCCCTCGACATGGACGGTCCACGCGTTGGCGCGCTGCGCCTCGAATTTGTTGAACAAGTCCAACGCGATCCCGAAGGAATCGAAGCCGGGCCCGAGGTTGGCCGAGGTCGCAGGTATTGCATATCCATAGTGTGCCATCGTTACAGATCCTCTACGCGTATCAGCGAGGCGACCTCGCAGACGATATCGAGCGCCCTGATCTCCTCGAGTGCCGCTTGGATATCCGATTCGCTGGCGGCATGCGTCACATAAGCGGTCTCGGCAAAGCCCTCCTCCTCGCACATGTGCTGGATGAGTGATTCGATCGAGACATCGTGATCGGCGAATGCGCTCGCCGTCGTTGCCAGCACACCCGGTTTATCCTCGACGATCATGCGCACGTAGTAGCGCGTCTTCAGTTTCTCGATATCGCGCACCGCCAGATCGTCGACACAGCTGCATTGCTTGGTGACGTTGTGCGTGATGATGTCGCGTGCGACCTCGATCACGTCGGCGACGACCGCGCTTGCCGCGGCTCCCGCACCGGCGCCCGGACCGAAGAACATCGTCTCGCCGACCGCGTCGCCGATCACGTATATCGCGTTGTCGACTCCGTTGACGTGAGCGAGCGGGTGTATTTTCGGGATCATCGTTGGGTGCACACGCATATCGATACCCTCGGGAGTGCGCGTGGCAATCGCGAGCAGTTTGATCGCGTATCCGTACTCATCGGCATAGGCGATATCGGCAGCGTCGATGGTGCGGATGCCCGCGGTGAAGACCTGATCCATCGTCAGCGTGGTGTTGAACGCGATCGAAGCGAGAATAGCGATCTTTGCCGCTGCATCGCCACCGTCGACATCCGCGCTCGGGTCCGCTTCGGCATAGCCGAGCTCTTGTGCTTGGGAAAGCGCCTCGTCGTAGGACAGGCCATCGTGCGCCATCGCGGTCAGGATATAGTTGGTCGTACCGTTGACGATCCCCATGACTTGGGAGATCTCGTTGGCGACCAGCGAACGCTTGAGCGGCCCGATGATCGGGATACCGCCACCGACGCTCGCCTCGAAGCGTACGTTGACCCCACGCTCCTCAGCCAACTTGAGCAGTTCGTGCCCTGCGGTCGCCATGATCGCCTTGTTCGCGGTCACCAGATGCTTGCCGGCCTCCAGTGCCGCCCGGCATATCTCCAGCGCGATCCCCGTCCCACCGACGAGCTCGATGATGATATCGAGATCGGGATCGGCGACCACTTCGAAAGCGTCGGTCGTGCACTTGTCGGGGTCAAGCCCCAGCTGGGCGAAACGTTCCTCGTTGCGATCGGCGAATCGTGCGAGCGTGACGTCGACTCCCGCCCGCGCTTTGAAGTCCTCGGTATGATTGGCCAGTATTTCGACGACACCTCCGCCGACCGTGCCCAACCCTATCAGACCGACCTTGATCTTTTTCAACGGTACTCCTCCTCGGCTACCTTGATTTGACCATTCATATTATACGAGACGAAAGTGTGACGTATGGGACCGACCCTACGGACACACACCTTCGACCGCGTCGGTTCGCATGAGATCCTCATACGTCTCACGGTAGACGACCCAACGCCACGTACCATCCTTGACCCAGATGATCCCGGGACGGACCTGTTTGTTGTAATTGTTCGAGAGGCTCTGGGCATATGCACCGGTCGCGCAGACGCAGAGGATATCACCGCGCTCCACCTCTTGGAGCGGGCCGTCCGATACCACGATATCCCCGCTCTCGCAGTGCTTACCCGCCACTGTCGCGGTTATCGTACGCGGTTGATCCGCCTTGTTGGCGATCAGCGCCTCGTAGTGCGCATCATAGAGGGAGGTGCGGATGTTGTCGCTCATCCCGCCATCGACGCTCACATAGGTGCGGATATCGGGGATCACTTTGATGACTCCAACGGTATAGAGCGTGATGCCGGAGTTTGCCACGATCGAACGACCCGGCTCGACCGCCATACGCGGCACTGTCAGATCGTGCTTCTCGCACTCCTCCTTGATATCATCGATGACCACTTTGCCGTACTCCTTGATGGTTGCCGGCTCATCGGGCACACCGTAGGCAACACCGAGCCCGCCACCGGTGTCGAGCAGACGCGTCTCGATACCGAGCTCGTCTCTGATCTTGGCAATGAATGCGACGATGACCTCGATCGCAGCGCTAAAACTCTGCAACGCATAGATCTGGGATCCGATATGGATGTGCAGACCCTCGAAATCGATGCCGGGAAGCTCCGCAGCGCGCTTGACCGCGCGAAACGCATTACCGGAATTGAGGCCGAAACCGAATTTAGAATCCTCAGCCCCGGTCTTGATGTAATCGTGCGTATCCGCCTCGATACCGGGCGTCACACGAATGAGTATCGATTGCTCGATACCCCGCTCGCTCGCCATGGTCGAGAGTTGTTCGAGTTCTTCGAAACTGTCGACGACGATGCGCCCGACACCTGCATCGAGACACTCGTTCAACTCTTCATCGGTCTTGTTGTTGCCATGCACGTAGATACGCGCAGGATCGAAGCCGGCCGAGAGCGCGAGCGCGAGCTCCCCTCCGCTGCTCACATCCAGACAGCATCCCTCTGCGTCGACAAGCTGGACCATCGCACGCGAAAGGAACGCCTTGCCCGCATAGACTACATCGACCTCTTTCCAGTGATAGCGCGTCCATTTGATGTAGTCGCTGAGCTGCGTGGCGATCGTCTCCTCGTCCATCACATAGAGTGCGGTCCCTGCCTCACGAGCAAGGGTGACCATATCGACACCGCCCACGTACAGATGCCCATTCTTGACCTCGGCGGTCATGGGCAGCACGTTGAGCAGATCGGTGGCCGTTTTGAAGTCTGCGACCGCGCGCGGTTTCGTTGAAACGGGTTTTGCCATCGGGCTACATCCTTTCCGGAGCCGCAATGCCGAGCAGGTCGAACGCGACCCGCAGGGTGCGGCGCGTCGCATCGACGAGCGCCAAGCGCGCTTCGTTGATGGTCCCGTCATCGGCGATCACACGACATTGCGCATAGAACTGATGGAACACCGCAGCAAGTTCCTCCGCGTAGTAGGTCAGTTTGAAGGGCGCCAGATCGCGCGCGGCAAGCTCGACGACCTCGGGAAACTCGGCGATCTTTCGCACAAGCGCCAATTCACTGGGATCGGTCAGACCGGAAAGATCGATATCGAGGGGCAACCTCTCCGCCAACTCATCGGCCGTCCCTTCGCCGAACGCCTTGCGCAAGATACTGCATATCCGCGCATAGGCATATTGGACGTAGTAGATAGGGTTGGCGGCACTCTGCTCGACCGCAACGTCGATGTCGAAATCAACCTGCTGATCGGTGTCACGACGCAAGAACCAGTAGCGCGTTGCGTCCGCTCCGACCTCGTCAACGAGCTCCTCGAATGTGATCATCTCTCCGGTACGCTTGCTCATGCGGACCGGTTTACCGTCACGGAAGATATTGACGAGCTGTCCTATGACGACATCGAGCGCCCCGGGGTGTCCGAGCGAAGCGACTGCCGCTTTCATGCGTGTGACGTAACCGTGGTGGTCGGCTCCCCAGATATCGATCACGCGATCGAAGCCGCGATCGAACTTATCCTTGTGATAGGCGATATCAGGCGCGAAGTAGGTATAGGTGCCATCCGCCTTGACCAGCACACGATCCTTGTCATCACCGAAATCAGATGAGCGGAACCACAACGCGTCGTCTTTCTCGTAGAGGCGGCCGTCGGAGCGCAATACCTCGAGCGCGCGGTCGACTTCGTTGGGATCGCCCTCGTAGAGGGCTCGCTCGGAGAACCAGACATCGAAATCGACTCCGGTCGCCGCGAGGAACTCGCGCATATGTGTCATGACCTTTTGATATCCACGCTCACGGAGAAAGACTTCACGTTCGAGCGGATCGGAGTCGACCCACGCATCGCCGACTTCATCAGCGATCTCACGAGCGATATCGGTCACATAGGCGCCTTGATAGGCAGCCTCAGGCATTTTTGCTTCAATATCATGCAGCTGCAGATAGCGTACCGCCAGACTCTTGCCGAAATTCTCCATCTGTACTCCGGCGTCGTTGATGTAGAACTCGCGCTGCACGTCGTGTCCGGAGTGGGATAGGATACGCGCCATCGAATCGCCCAACGCTGCCCACCGTCCGTGCCCGATGTGCATCGGACCGACCGGGTTGGCGCTCACGAACTCGATCTGCACACGCGTTCCTGCGCCATCATTGCTCGACCCGAACGAGCGGTCGAGTTCACGCACTTCGCGTACCACACGCGTTAATGCGGGTTGCGACAGACGCATGTTGATGAATCCGGGTCCGGCGATCTCCACCGATTCGATGTCGGACGATCCAGCGATGTGTGAAGCGATGATCTGAGCGATAGCACGCGGATTCATGCCAGCGGTCTTTGCCAGACGCAGCGCGACCGAACTTGCCCAATCCCCATGCGACGGATCGCGGGGATGCTCGATGCCCAGCTCCGATATCTCGATGCCATCAAGCGTCAGCTCACCGGCATCGACCGCTGATCTCACCGCGTCACGCACTAGTTGTTCGATCGTCTCTCTCACGCGCTCCTCATTCATTTATATGCAATACTTCAGTATAAAAGAACGAGCCCCCCGTGGGGAGAACTAGCGTAATTACTTATCGTGAATAAAGGTCAGGTCGCTCTAGCCGACGAGTTCTTCGAGGAACGCATCGAGCGCGTCCGGCAGCCTCTGATACAGACGAGCCGGATTCATCATCTGGCGCGCGACCAGTTTGGTCGCATATGGTTTTGCCGCTACGGTGACATCGATATCGGGATAGACCATCTGCGCACAGCCCTCGACGGTCACGAGTGCTTTGATCAACAGCCCGAATCCACGCGGTACGCTCACCCGCTCGTCATTCATGATTCCGAGAAATCCGATCGCGAATCCGCGTATATCACGCGGGGTGGCGCCAAGGGTGCGCGACATCAGCTCGGCGACCTTCTGCTCAACGATCGGTTGGCGCTCAGGCGTGATGACCAATCCCAGTGGCGCAGAGTACTTGATCGCGCGCTTCGCGTCCCCATAGACGGTCGCGACCAGGACCTGCGTGATAGCTTCGCGGTGTTCGGCGGCAACGTTGCCCAAGATACCGAAGTCTATGTAGCATATGCGTGAGTCTGGAGTCAGGATCATATTCGATTGGTGCAGGTCGGCGTGGAAATATCCCAGTTCAAGCACTTGTCGCATGAATACCTCGGCACCATGCAACGCCAAGTAGCGCGCATCGACCCCCGCCGCCTCAGCTTGCTCCGCCTCGGTCAAGTGATAGCCTTCTACAAATCCCATCGTCAGAACGTTCGGTGAGATGTAGGGCCAGATCATCGGCGCGGTGGTCACGCGCGGCCAGGCGCGATACTCGAATGCGAACTCATCGGAGATGCGTGCCTCGTTGCGCAGGTCGCACTCTCGCTGCAGTGACTCGGAGAGTTCTTCGACGATCAGACCGACGTTGAAACGTCTGAGCGAGTCGAACCAATTCAAGCGGTCGACCCAGCGTGCCGCGATCTCGAGGTCGGCTTCGATCGTCTCTTTAGTGTGCGGCCGCACGACTTTGATCGCAAGGGGGGTACCTGCATCGAGCTCCTCACCGAAGATCGTGGTATACGGTTCATGGAGTTTCGCGCGATGTACCTGCGCGATCGATGCCGAGCCGATCGGCTCCCGCTCGAAATCGACGAAGAGCTCGTCGGGGCTTTTGCCAAAATCCTTTTCAATCACTTCGGCTATAGCCTTATAAGGGAGTGCCGGTACCGCGTCGCGCAACGATTCCATCTCGAAGACGTATTCGGCGGGGAACATGTCGGGGCGCAGTGAGATCAGTTGTCCGAGTTTGATGAACGCCGGACCCAGTTCCTCGAACGCAAGGCGTAGTTCTTCTGCACGGATCACGCGCTTTTGTGCCGCGTCCATGAGCCCAAAGCGCGTACGGGTAAGCGCGTTGAGCAAGTGCTTCGTAAAGACGAATGATATCTTTCGTGAACGAGCGCTCATGAGCGTTCAGTCATCACTACAGCGTTCTCGCGGCAAGTGCATCAAGCGTCGCGTTCATAGACTCGAGTTGTCCGCGCAGCGCTCCCACCTCGAAACTGAGTCTCTCGACTCGCTCGGTAAGGTCCTGATCAGCTTCTTCAGGTGTTACTTCAGGATTGGAAAGCTCATCTTTGAGCTCCTCTTTGAGCACTTCGACCTGGGCGGCGAGCCCATCGACGAACGCACCCGGTCCCATGCTCATCTCACCGGTGCTCTGCTCCTCCCCGCGTGCAATCGCGGCTTTGAGCCCCTCGTCAGCGGTCTCATGAACGAGCTGCCATGCCGCCAGAAATTTCATGAAATCATCGTTGGTCAGAGCCATCGTGCCTCCTTTGTCGATGCTACGGTATCGTCAGTATCTGCGGTCCCTCTCCGGTGATCGCCACGGTATGCTCGATATGGCCGCATCTGCCACCGTCGCGAGATGCCACGGTCCATCCGTCTCCGAGTTTCTCGACCCGACCGTTGCCCAGCGTGAACATCGGCTCGATCGCGAATACCATACCATTCTTAAGGCGAACACCGCGTCCCTTCGGACCCCAATTGGGGATCGAGGGATCCTCATGCATCCGCGTTCCGATGCCATGACCGGTATATTCACGCACGATGCCGAGCTTCTCGCGTTCGGCGATCGCGCCGATCGCCGCCGACACATCTCCGAGGCGTTTGCCCGCGACGCATTGCTCGATTCCGGCGTAAAGCCCCTCGCGTGTCGTATCGATCAGGCGTTGAGATTGCGGGTCGATCGTACCGACCGCGAACGTATCGGCAGTATCACCGACATAGCCTTCGTGGATGGCGCCCACATCGATCGAGATGATATCTCCTTCTTGGAGAAGGCGATCCTCGCTGGGAAGACCGTGCACCAATTCATCGTTGATGCTGGCGCAGATCGTTGCCGGAAATCCCTGATAGCCCAAGAACGCCGGAGTGGCACCCGCTTGACGGATGACCTCCTCGGCGACCGCGTTGAGCTTGGCGGTGGAGACGCCGGGTGCGACCGCGCGCCCTACTTCTGTCAGTGCCTGTGCGCTGATCCGACCGGCTTCGCGCATCAACTCCAATTCATGTCGAGATTTCCGGATTATCACGAAGATCTATAGATTCTTGAGAAGATCGAGGACATCTTGCCAGACCGCGATGATGTCACGATCGCCGTTGACCCGGTGCAGAATTCCCGCGTCCTCGTAATAATCGATCAAGGGAGCGGTCTGTGCATCATAGACGTTGAGACGATTGCGGACCGTCGCTTCGTTATCGTCATCGCGTTGATAGAGTTCCCCTCCGCAGACGGAGCAGACCTCGCCCTCGCTGATATTGGAGATACGTCCGCAATCGCGACAGGTCCGTCGCGCGGTCAGACGATCGATAATGACCTGCGGGTCGACATCGACCGAAAGCGCACTGTCGATCTTCTTACCCATCTCGGCAAGTGCCGCGTCAAGCTCCTCTGCCTGCACAATCGTTCGGGGAAATCCATCGAGTATGAAGCCACCTTCGGTATCCCCGGCGCCCAGTCGATCCTTGACCAGACCGATCACGACCTCATCAGGTACCAGATCGCCGGCGTCCATGTACTTTTTCGCTTCGAGTCCCAGCGGGGTGCCTCGAGACACCGCACAGCGCAAGATGTCGCCGGTCGAGATCTGTGGGATCCCGAATTCTTCGACGATGTGTTTCGCCTGCGTGCCTTTACCCGCTCCCGGCGCTCCCAACAACACAAGATTCATAGTTGCCTCCTCATGCCCGTGGCAATACGGTCGATTCCTTTCGTCTCACGATCCAAAGCTTACTCTCACTCGGCGCCGAAAGAATCCGACCTCATTGGCCCGCTCTTTCCATTACCTGTTTCTATGGTACTACGAAGAGATGAAAATGGGACGGGAGGAACCGTCCCTGATGTCACTGGTGTCACGAACGGGACGGGAGGAACCGTCCCTGATGTCTCTGATGCCACGAACGGGACAGGAGGGTCGGACCCTGGTATCCCGAACGAAAGAAGTTGCCCCTACTGTCCCAAAGCGTCCTCAGCGCGGATCTCTTTGCGCTTGATCTTACCGGACAGCGTCTTGGGAAGCTCATCGACGAACTCCACGATACGCGGATACTTATAGGGTGCAGTGGTCTTCTTCACATGCGTCTGCAGATCCTTGACGAGCACATCGGACGGATCCCAGCCTTTCGCAAGTACGATGGTTGCTTTGACGACCAGACCGCGCAACTCATCGGGCGCTCCGGTGATCGCGCATTCGACGACCGCGGGATGCTCGATCAACGCGCTCTCGACCTCGAACGGACCGATACGGTACCCACTGCATTTGATGACGTCATCGTTGCGTCCGACGAACGTGAAGTAGCCGTCGCTGTCACGCCAGGCGACATCCCCCAGATTGTAACGATCGTTGGCGAACACCTCGGCGGTGCGCTCGGGATCATTGTAGTAGCCCACGAACAGTCCGACCGGGATCTGACGCCCCAGACCGGTGACGACGATCTCGCCTTCCTCGCCGTCAGGTACATAGCGACCATCCTCGCCGAGCAGGCGGATGTTATAGAGCGCCGCAGGTTTGCCCATCGACCCGGCACGCGGTTCGATCCATGGCCACGTCGCGATGAGCACCACACTCTCGCTCTGTCCGAATCCCTCACGGATCTTGAGTCCCGTATGCTTTTCCCACTGCCGGGTAACCTCGGGATTGAGCGGCTCTCCGGCGGTCGCAAAATTCTGAACGCTGGATAAATCGTAGCTGCCCACATCTTCTTGGAGCATGAAGCGATACATCGTCGGCGGAGCACAGAACGTCGTCAGTTCATAGTCTTGGATCTTTTGAAGCAGATTGGCGGGGATGAACTTATCCATATCGTAGGCGAACACGGTGGCACCACAGATCCACTGACCGTAGATCTTTCCCCAACCGAACTTTGCCCAACCGCTGTCACTCACACTCAGGTGCAGCGTGTTCTCTTTGACCTGTTGCCAGAAATGAGCGGTGATGATATGTCCGAGCGGATGCAGATGGTTGTGGCGTACCATCTTGGCAAGCCCGGTCGTCCCACTCGTGAAATAGATCATCAGTGTGTCGTCGTTCTTCGTCGCATCTTCACCGATGGGACGCACCCAATCCTCGGATCCCGCCTCCAGCAACTCCTCGAACGAGAGCCATCCTTCGCGTTGAGCGCCGTTGACCACCAAGGTATTCTTGACCGTGGGACACTGGTCGCGTGACTGCTCGACCTGATCGATCACATAGTCGTTGTCCGCGCAGATGATCATATCGATCCCTGCAGCATTAGCTCGATAGACCAGATCCTTCTTAGTGAGCTGGACGGTCCCCGGGATCAAGATCGCACCGATCTTGAAAAGCGCGGTCGCGATGACCCAGTACTCCCAGCGACGACCCAAAATCAGCAACACGATGCTGCCCTTCTTGATGCCCAGCTCGCTCAGCGCGTTGGCGCATTTGTCGCTCAGATGAGAGATCTCGCTGAATGTGAATGTCCGCTCGTCACCGGCGTCGTTGCACCACACGAGCGCGTTCTTCTCAGGCTCGACTCGTGCCCACTCGTCAACGACATCGTAGGCGAAGTTGAAATTGTCCGGGACCAGGATATCGAAGTTATCGACGAAGTCCTCGTATGTCTCGAACGTATGGTGCGGGCAGAATTTATCGAGTAAATAGCTCACCTGGTAACTCCTTATTAGGACGGGCGAAACAGTGCGCCATGAGGGAGGGGCCTTCCATTCCCTATTCGGCGATAACGGTCACGAATCTGGTGCGTTCTCTCGACGCACACGACTGTCCATGCGCAAGCATCGAGTTGAAGTAAATGCAGTCACCCTCGCCAAGGATGATGCTTTGATCGGCGAGCCTGAACTCCATCGTGCCCTCGAGCACCATGTTGAACTCTTGTCCGCTGTGCGTCACCAGACTGGTCTCGGCCCCATCAGGATCGAGTGTGACGAGAAGCGGCTGCATGACTTTGTTGGAGTACAGCCACGCCAGGTCCTCGAACGCGTAACCGGGCAGCCGATCGACCTCGCGACCTTCACCGCGGCGCACGACCTGATATGTGTCGAGTTTGGCACGCACACCGGTCAGGATCTCGGTCATATCGATCCCGAATTTTTGCGACATATGGAATATCACGCTGATCGGCACATCAGCGCCGGTCTCCTCATAGATGCGATACTGGTCGACCGTGATCCCGAGATCCTCGGCCATCTCATGACACGTGACATCACACGCCTCGCGCAGTCCTTTGATCCGTTGACCGAGCTCGGCAAAATCAATCTGGGTCATCTGCGTCCTCCTGAATGCCTAAGCGTCGTTGAACTCATAGCCGAGCTTGAGCGCGCGAATGTTCGGCTCAAGGAGATGGGCCTTTCTCTCGCTGATCGATTTCTTGATCGCCGCTTCGACATCTTTGATGTCGAGACAACCGCTCTCCTTGACTATCACGCCGGTCAAGATGACGTTTGCCAAGCCTTTGAGATCGTTATCTTCGGCCATCGTTGTCGCCGGAACCTTGATAAGGCGTACGCCTTCGCGTTCCTGCACATCGGGCACCAGCATCTGATCGACGATGATGACGCCACCTTCGACCACGTCGTCCTTGAATTTGTCATAGGAGGGTTGGTTCATGGCGAGCAGGACATCGGGCTCGAGCACGAGCGGCGAGCCGATCGGCTCCTCTGAGAGCACAACGCTGCAGTTAGCGGTACCTCCGCGCATCTCGGGACCGTAACTGGGAAGCCATGATACCTCGCGTCCTTCGATCAGACCACCATAGCTGAGCAGTTTCGCGGCGAAGAGCACCCCTTGACCACCGAAGCCGGCAAGAAGAAGGTTATATACCTTTGACATGACTCTACACCTCGCTTTCCACTACGGTGTCCCCGTTCGTGCTTACATCTTTGTACACGCCCAAGGGGTAATAGGGGAGCAGATTCTCTTGGAGCCATTCGATCGCTCCGGGTCCTGAAAGCCCCCAGTTGGTGGGGCAGGTACTCATGACCTCGATGATGCTGTATCCCTTGCCGTCGATCTGGTTTTGGAACGCCTTTTTGATCGCGCGCTTTGCCTCACGTACGTGCTTTGGTGTGTCGAGCGAGACCCGTTGAGCGAGCGCGACCCCATCGAGCGTCGAGAGCATCTCGACCATCCGGATCGGATAACCTTGGGTCTCGACATCACGACCGGTCGGTGATGTCTGTGTGATCTGACCGGGAAGCGAGGTCGGTGCCATCTGACCGCCGGTCATGCCATAGATCGCGTTGTTGATGAATATGACGACGATGTTCTCGCCGCGGGTCGCGGCATGCACCGTCTCGGCGGTACCGATGCTTGCCAGGTCGCCATCTCCCTGATAGGTGAAGACGATTGCATCAGGATGTACGCGCTTGACCGCGGTCGCGACCGCCGGCGCGCGTCCGTGCGCCGCCTGCAACATATCGGTGTTGAAGAACTCGTAGGCAAGTACCGAGCAACCGACCGGCGCGATACCGATCGCGCGATCCGCCAGATCGAGCTCATCAAGAGTCTCAGCGATCAGTCGATGTGCGATTCCATGGGTGCAACCGGGACAATAGGTGAACGGTTTGTCGCTTAATGATTTGGGACGTTCGAATACCGTCTGAGCCATTATGCATCACCGCCTTTCTCAGCGTTGAGCTTTTCAACTTGCTCAAGGACCTCGTTCGGTGTCGGGATGATACCACCGGTGTGTCCGAAGAACTCGACCGGAGCACGCCCGGCGACGACGAGGCAGACATCTTCGACCATCTGGCCCATGTTCATCTCGACGGTCAAGAACGCTTTCGCTTGGTCGACGACTTCTTCGATCGCGTCTGACGTGAACGGGACGAGTGTGATCGGACGGATCAGCCCGACCTTGATGCCGGCTTCGCGCGCTTTATCGACTGCGGTACGTGAAACACGGGCGCATGCGCCGAATGCGACGATGATGATATCGGCGTCCTCGGTCATATAGGTCTCGGCCTGCTGCTCATTCTCCTTGATCTTCTCGTAGCGCTCGAAACGCTCGAAGTTCATGCGCTCGAGACCCGGAGTGTCCAGATTAAGTGAGTTGATGACGTTCTGCGCACGCTTGCCACCATGTCCGGTGACCGCCCACGGCTTGTCTTTCTTCGTCTCTTTTTTCTCGGGGAGCTCGACGGGCTCCATCATCTGACCGAGCATACCGTCGATCAGAACGATGACCGGAGTGCGATACTCATCAGCCAGCTCGAACGCTTCGTGGATCGAGCTTGCCATCTCTTGGACGGTCGAGGGAGCGAGCACGATCGGATGGAAGTCTCCATGACCGGTCGCGCGCGTCGCCTGCCAGTAGTCGGCTTGCGAGGGCTGGATACCGCCGAGTCCGGGACCGCCACGCATCACGTTGACGATGACCGCGGGAAGGTCGGCTCCGGCGATATAGCTGATACCCTCGGATTTGAGCGACATACCGGGGCTTGAGGTCGAGGTCATACAGCGCGCGCCGGCACCCGCCGCGCCATAGACCATATTGATCGCGCCGATCTCACTTTCAGCTTGCAGATAGACACCGCCCTCTTTGGGCATTCGCTTGGCCATGTAGGCCGCTAGTTCGGTCTGCGGAGTGATCGGGTACCCGAAGAACGCTTCGCAACCGGCGCGCAGAGCGGCTTCAGCCAAAGCTTCATTGCCTTTCATCAATACTTTGTCAGCCATGATTTCTCCTTAGTCACATCTCTGGTCGATGTATATGTTTTTCATTCGTGGACCCATGCAAAGCAGATGCTTCCCTAGGTCACATCTGTCTTTACTACCGTGATAGCGACATCAGGACAGATCGTCGCACAGGATAGGCATACGGTGCACTCATCAGGATCCGAACACATCGCCGGATGATACCCCTTTGCAGAGAGAGTATCCTCGTCGAGTTTCATGATCTTTTGAGGGCATACTTCGACGCAGAGACCGCAGCCTTTACAATACGTCTCGGAAACAATAATCTGAGCTGCCATAATCATTCCCCCTACCTACGCGTATGTGTGCGCGTGTGTGCTCGCAGATTTGTTGTTAATTTATTAGGATACCGCTACTTGTGTTTGTTGTGGGAGAAATGAACGAGAAAAATTTGTGGGAATATCCTTGTCACGCATAAAGAGGCGCGCCATGTATCGCAACACGCCTCCGAAATATTAAGCGTAAGGGATCTAGATCAACTCGATATCGAAGAAGTCCTCTTCATCCTCGACCATCTCATCGAAGGTCTCGTCGATGACCTCTTCGATGTACTCCGCG
Source organism: Coriobacteriia bacterium (assembly GCA_009784095.1). GTDB lineage: Bacteria > Actinomycetota > Coriobacteriia > WRKU01 > WRKU01 > WRDL01. The sequence continues at coordinate 19,916 of WRDL01000002.1, forward strand.
TCGTATCCTGCCACTTCCTCGACGTCATTGCGGCGGTTCCACCACCAATACGCGATTGCAGCGAGCATCGCTGCGATTCCCAGTCCGAGCACTACCCAGATCCACGGGTCGATCTCGATCTCGTCACCGGTCGGCGGTATGGTCGGCTGCGTCCCCGGTGTTTGTGAGACCCAATGGGCGTAGAGCGTCATGTTGCCGACCACGACGTCGTGGGCCCAATCCCAAAGGACCCCGCTCTTTGGTGCGGTCCACCATCCCATGAGGGTATGACCCGGTTTCTCGCTCACGGCGATCGCTGAGGGGTCGAGCCATTCGAGCGTCTTGCCGACAGGTACGGTGATCGTTTTGACCGGATCACCGTTCATCGGGTCGAGCGTGAGGGTCGCGGGCTCCATGACATCGACGTTGATTGCAAGGTGATGCTTCCCGACCGTCATGTGTACCATGGTCGATCCGGGAGCGAATGCGGTGATATGACCTTCATCGTCGACCGATGCGATCGCAGCGTCGTTCGAGCTGTAACTCGGTTGGGGAAAGCTTGTGTTTTCTGGAAGAACGCTCACGCCGACTGTCACGTTCTCCCCCACATACATTGAGAGTGCGGTCTGCTCGACCGTTACGGTCGTAGCCGGGATCTCTGGACCGAAGTGTCCTTCAGGGCCCGGCGTGACACCGCCGAAATCAGGGTTGATGACAGAAGATATCGATGCGTCAGCATCAACGATCCGCTCGATGTCGCCACCGAGGGTCCACGCGACACTTGTGCTCGCATCAGCGGCGAATGTGAGGCCGGTGGGAAGATCGCCTCCCCTGGAGCTGATCCCGATGCCGTACCACGTGCTGAGGTAAGGATCCTCACTTACCACGTTGAGATTGTTCTTGACGACCACCTGGGAAGCGTTGATCACCAACGGAGCTCCCCCGATCGCAGCACTCGCTTGCGAGCGGTCGAGAATGACATTTGAGAGGGTGACGCTGCTTGCACCCACCGCAGGAGTCGAAGAGGACACGTTCAGTATATGGGAGTTCTTCGATCCTCCCAAGAGTTGGACATGCGTGAAAGTGACCTCGCTGTTAACGACAGAGATGAGCTGGCATGGGTTGTTGATGCCGGAGCGTGCACCCACTTCGAAATCTGCAGAAGCGGTGATCTTGTGGTCATCTCCATCGATGACCACATTGCTCAGATCCTTGACAAGGAGCTGATAGTCGAGCTCGATGTCATCGGTCAGCTCGATCCGCGCACCGTTGACCAATGCAGCGCGCAGCTCAGTGGGATTTGAGACGGGAGTGACCGCGAACGCAGGGGCGCACACAAGCATGAACGCAGTGGTCACCCCTAAAAGAAGAGCAACACGTTTCATGTCCACTTCCCTTCTCCCCACATAACGGTCACTGAGAACAGTTCAATGACCATTCATTGACAACTCAATGGTAGCAAACAAACCCGAATCGTTCACACACGTTGTATAAACGGCACCGGAGAGCGAGACAGTAGGGTCGGTTCCTTTCGTCTCACTCCATTCAAAAGAAAGTGTGCCAAGAAGGTTCACCCTTCTCGGCACACGTGCGCTTGAGCTTAATGGGACGAAAGGAACCGCCCCTACTGTCTCACTTGAAAAAGCCGTCGTAGTGACGCATCTTGAGCTGCGACTCGATCTGAGTCATCGTCTCGAGCGCGACACCGACCATGATCAAGATCGACGTTCCGCCGAACTGCATGATCAACGGATTGTTCGTCGCCGCGAACAATACCGACGTACCGATCGCGATGATACCGAGGAACAACGCGCCGGGCAGAACGATACGGTTCATGACCGTCTCGATGTACTTGATGGTCTGGCCACCGGGGCGCACACCGGGGATGAACCCACCCTGCTGACGAAGATTATCGGCAAGATCGATGGGGTTGAATACCAACGCAGTGTAGAAATAACTGAAAAACACGATCAGGATGAACGTCAAGATCCAGTTGATAGGACCTTGTGCCACCGCGTTCGCGAAGTTCTGGAACCACTCAGCCTTGATCAGCAGCGCAAGCTGAGATGGTATCGAGAGGAACGCGCTCGCGAAGATGATCGGGACTACGTTCGCGCCGTTTACCTTCAGCGGGATGTAAGTGCTCGAACCACCCATGACACGGCGTCCGACGACTCGTTTCGCGTAGTTGACCGGAATACGACGCTGACCGCGATCGATGTAGATGACCGCCATGATGACGAGCAGGATCGACGCGATGATTATCGCAGTGAGGACATAGCTCCACGCACCGGTGCCCGACATGAGCGCCTGAGCGAGAGCGGTGGGAAAACGTGACACGATACCGACGAAGATGAGCAGCGACATACCGTTACCGATACCACGCTGGGTGATAAGCTCGGCAAGCCACATGATCAGCGACGTACCGGCGACCAACGTGATGATGATGACGCCGACGGTGATCCAACGAGGCAATGTACTCATCGCGACCGCACCCGAGAAGACCGTACCGATGAAGCCGACCGCTTCGATGGTCGCGATACCGATCGTCAGATAACGTGTGTACTGCGTGATCTTGCGCTGCCCGGACTCGCCCTCTTTGGAGAGCGCCTCAAGCGCCGGAATGGCGGCTTGGAGCAGTTGCATGATAATGCCCGCAGTAATGTAGGGCATGACACCCAGACTGAACACACTCATGCGCGCAAGCGCATCACCACTGAACAGATTGAGCATACCGAGTGCCGGTAAGTTTTCGAGTGTTGCCTGTATAGCAGCGGCGTCCACTCCGGGGACCGGAATGTGTGCACCGATACGATAGAGGACCAGAATGGCAAGGGTGAACAGGATCTTTTTACGAAGATCGGGGACCCTGAATGCATTGGCGATAGCACTAAACACGGTTACTCGACCGTCCCTCCTGCTTTTTCGATCTTTTCTTTGGCTGACGCGGAGACCTTATCGACCTTGACCGTCAGATCCTTACTCAGATCTCCGGCTCCCAACACCTTGACCGGTAACTTGACCGCCGACTTGATGATACCTTTTTCGGCCAACACATCAGCGGTGATCTCATCACCTGACTCGAATACTTCGTCGAGCCTGCCAACGTTGACGATGGCATATTCTTGGCGATTACGGTTGGTAAAGCCACCCAACTTCGGAAGACGCATGTACAGCGGAAGCTGTCCACCCTCGAATCCGGGACCCTTGGTACCGCCGGCGCGTGACGCTTGACCGTCCTGACCGCGACCGGATGTCTTACCCAGACCTGAACCGTGTCCACGACCGACGCGCTTGCGCTTCTTGGTGGAGCCGGGAGCGGGTGATAAATCGTGCAATTCCATAATTAGACCTCTTCAACCTCTACGAGATGCTTCACTTTGAAGACCATACCGCGAATGACCGGAGTATCGTCTTGGATCACGCTTTGACGGATCTTGCGAAGGCCGAGCGCACGCAACGTCGCCCCTTGGTCCTTCTTTTTTCCGATCGGGCTTTTGATCTGCGTTATTTTCAGTTGCTTCTTTGCCATTATCTGTCTAGACCTCCTCGACGCTTACCGCCGGCGCTTCAGGCTCAACTTTAGCGACGACCACGGTCTCCTCGACCGGCTCTACCGCGCGGGGCACTTCGTCGACCGGGACCCAGACCGTCTCGTCTGCAGTCTCGACCGTGTCGATGCCGTCTGCAGCGGTCACCGCTTCGGTCGTCTTGACCGCTTCTGCCGGTTTGATGCGGAAGAGCTCTTCGATCGTCTTTCCACGACGACGCGCAACATCCTTAGAGAATTGCATGCTCCTCAGTCCCTCGGCGGTCGCCTTGACGACGTTGACCGGGTTGGATGAGCCGAGTGATTTGGTCAGCACATCGGTGTAGCCCGCCAGCTCGAGGACCGCACGAGCCGGACCACCGGCGATGACTCCGCAACCGGGAGCAGCAGGTTTGAGGACCACGCGCGCGGCGCCGAACTCTCCGACCGTCTCATGGGGGAGCGTGCCGTTGATCACCGGAACGGTGAACATATTCTTCTTCGCGTCATCGATCGCCTTCTTGATCGCATTGGGTACCTCGGAGCTTTTACCCATACCGATACCGATGCGACCTTCACGATCGCCGACGACCACGAGTGCGGACAGCGAGAAGCGACGTCCACCCTTCACGACCTTCGAGACGCGGTTGATATACACTACTTTTTCCTGAAGCTCCGAAACCGGTGCTACATTGCGAGCCATCACTACCTCCTAGAACTTCAGGCCGGCGCTGCGCGCGCCGTCCGCTAAAGCTTGAACTCGACCGTGATAGATGCGACCGCCGCGGTCGAACACCACGTCGGTGATCCCCGCATCGATCGCGCGTTTTCCGAGAGCCTCGCCTACCAGCTTCGCGGCTTCCTTGTTGCTGCCGATCCCATCCTTTTTCAGGATGCCCGGCTCCTTGGTGCTTGCAGCGGCCAGCGTATGCCCATTGATGTCATCGATGAGCTGAGCCGCGATATGTGCATTGGAACGCGTAACCCGAAGACGCGGGGTCGCTGCGGTCCCACTGATCTTAGAGCGCACCCGCGTCTGGCGACGCTTCAGCCCGGCACTCTTCTTCTTTGTATTCGACATTTACGTGAACCCTTTCTTTTCCTATTAAAAGACCATCGCTGATCCGGCGCGCTACTTAGCGGCCTTACCCAGCTTACGTCTGACATATTCACCTTCATAGCGGATACCTTTGCCTTTGTAAGGTTCGGGTTTGCGCCACTTGCGGATATCAGCAGCCACCTGACCGACCTGTTGCTTGTCGATACCTTTGATCGTGATCTGTGTCTGCGTGGGGACTTCGAATGTGATGCCCTCCTCAGCCTTGATATGCACCGGATGAGAGAAACCCAGCGCGAGCTCGATATCCGAGCCCTTCAACGTCGCGCGGTAACCGACACCGACGATCTCGAGCTTTTTCTCATACCCTTCGCTCACACCGACGACCATGTTGTTGATCAACGTGCGAGCAAGACCATGCTGACTGCGCGACTCACGCCCGTCATCTGCGCGGGTAACGATGATCTCGTTATCCTCTTGGGTGACCGTGATCAAAGGCGAGATCTCTTGAGAGAGCTCTCCCTTCGGCCCCTTCACCGTAACATGGGTACCCTCGATGGTCACCTCAACGCCCGAGGGGACGGGAATAGGCATTTTTCCAATACGTGACATCGCTTTGCCGTTCCTTTCCTACCACACATGGGCAAGCACTTCGCCGCCCACTCCTTTGACACGGGCATCGTGATCGCTCATGATGCCGCTTGAAGTCGAAATGATCGCGATACCCAGACCTCCGAGTACGCGAGGGATCTCGGTCGCCTTTACGTAGCGACGCAGACCCGGTTTCGAGATGCGATCGATACCGGTGATGGTACGCTCGCGCTTATCGCCGTATTTGAGTGTGATGACGAGTTGATCGACCGGCTTGGCCTTATCGACTCGCCAATCCGAGATGTATCCCTCTTCAAGAAGGATCTTTGCGATCGCCTCGAGCTTTTTGCTGGTCGGCATCGAGCACTGGGGCAGAGCCGCTCTGTTCGCATTGCGAATGCGTGTGAGCATATCTGCGATAGGATCATTCATTGACATAATTTGTTTCCTCTACGTTCGCTTTCTCTTGCTTGACCATTCATCTTCTTCTTGTAATCGCTGCATCACGACCGCTCCTGTCAGGTGCGATCGATCCGTATTCCTACCAGCTCGCCTTGCGGACACCGGGAAGTTCGCCACGATTTGCCATATCGCGCAAGCAGATACGGCAGACACCGAACTGACGGTACACCGAACGCGGACGACCGCATCTGTTACAACGGCTGTAGGCGCGTGTCGAATACTTGGGTTCCCGCTTTGCTTTCGCTATGAGAGATTTTTTCGCCATGCTGCTACCTCTACACCTTTCCTATTTATCTTTGAACGGGAAACCGAATCCCGCTAAAAGTGCTCGTGCGCTCTCGTCATCGGGCGCGGTGGTCACGATCGTGACATCCATGCCACGCGTGCGATCGATCTTGTCGTAGTCGACCTCGGGAAAGATCAGTTGCTCATCGAGTCCGAGGCTGTAGTTGCCGCGCCCGTCGAAACTGCTCAGCGGCAGACCGCGAAAGTCGCGGATACGCGGGATGGCGGTCGAGAGCAATCTGTCGAAGAACTCCCACATGCGATCGCCACGCAGGGTGACTTTGGCTCCGATCGGCATGCCGGCGCGGATTTTGAATCCCGCGATCGACTTGCGCGCCTTAGTGATCATCGGTTGCTGACCGGTGATCGTGCGCAGATCCTCGGTCGCACCATCGAGCTGCTTGGAGTCCGAGGCGGCTTCGCCGACACCCATATTGACCACGATCTTCTCCAGGCGGGGGATCTGCATGACATTGTCCAGACCGAGCTCGTCCTTGATCTTGGGAGCGACCTCGTTCATATATTTTTCTTTTAGTCGGGGGGTCATTGCGCATCCCTTCCTAATCGATATCTTTGCCGCACTGCTTGCAGACGCGGACGCGGTTACCGTCGACACGCTTGATACCTACGCGCGTCGGCTTATGACATTTCGGGCACTCGAGCATCACCGTGCTGATATGGATCGGCATCTCGCGCTCCTGAAATCCGCCTTGCGGATTATCTTGGGTCGGACGCATCGCCTTCTTGGCGACCGCCACATGCTCGCAGATGACACGCTCGGACTGGGGATAGGCGCGCAACACGCGCGATTTCTTCCCCTTGTCCTTGCCGGCGATAACGACTACGTGATCACCCTTTTTGATTCTGAATTTGGCCATTACTCTCTTCTCCTACAGTACTTCGGGAGCCAGCGAGACAATTTTCATGTACTTCTTGTCGCGCAACTCTCTCGCTACCGGTCCAAAAATACGCGTCCCGCGGGGAGCGCCGGTCGCCGGATCGATCACGACCGCGGCATTATCGTCGAATTTGATATAGCTGCCATCGTTGCGACGGACCTCTTTGACACAACGCACCACGACCGCTTGGACGATCTCGCCCTTCTTGATCGCCGCGTTGGGCGTCGCTTCCTTGACCGAGCACACGATGATGTCGCCGACGCGTGCATAGCGACGTTTCGAGCCACCGAGCACCTTGATGACAGCGAGCTTGCGCGCACCGCTGTTATCGGCAACTTTGAGTCTGGTTTCTGCCTGGATCATCGTCTACCCCTTACTTAGCCTTCTCGATGATCTCGATCAGACGCCACCGCTTCATCTTGGAGAGCGGACGGGTCGCCATGACCGTCACCGTATCGCCGACGCCCGCTTCGTTGTTCTCATCATGGACATGAAGCTTCGTCGACGAGGTGATCATCTTTCCGTAGAGCGGATGCTTCTTGCGCGCATCGACTCGGATCACGATCGATTTGTCGCCGGAGTCGCTGATGACGACACCGGTATAGGTCTTGCGCTGATTGCGCTCTTGTACCTCTTGTGCATTAGCCATGAACAGGCGCCTCCTCCGTGGATTTCGCATTTGCAGCGGTGATCTCACGCATACGGATCTCGGTGAGCAGACGCGCGATCGTTCTCTTTACCTGGCTGATCTTGCTCGTGTCATCTACTTGACCGGTCGCAAGACGGAAGCGCAAGTTGAAAAGCTCTTCACGGGCATTCGCGAGTTCTTTTTCAAGATCGCTGTCGCCTAAAGTGTGGATCTCTTTAGCTTTCATCTGCTACGCCTCCTTTACTTCATCGTCACTGACATTGTCTTGTTCTGAGAGTACCTCGACCTCTGCCTCGGGCTCGGCCAGGCCGGCGGTCAGATCCGCCTCTCCCTTGTAGGAGTCCTTGACCACGAATCCTTCGGGCATCGGTGTCTCTCGTTTGAGGAACTTCGTCTTCACGGGCAACTTGTGCGAGGCGAGCCTGAGCGCCTCTTTGGCTACCTCTTCGTCGACTCCGGCCACTTCGAACATCACGCGACCGGGTTTGACGACGGCGACCCATTTCTCGGGGTTACCTTTACCGGAACCCATCCGGGTCTCTGCTGGTTTTTGCGTCACGGGCTTATCGGGAAAGATAGTGATCCAGACCTGACCACCACGCTTCATGTGGCGAGTCATCGCAACACGGGCAGCCTCGATCTGACGATTGGTGATCCAGCCTTTTTCGAGAGTTTGGAGTCCATACTCACCGAAACTGACCTTCGTGCCACCTTTCGCGCGACCTTTCATAGAGCCTCGCTGCACCTTACGGTGCTTAACGCGCTTTGGCATCAACATTGTACTTACGACCTCCCGCCTCTATTACCTCGACGGTTTCCGCCGCGTGGCGCGCGAACGCCTTCTAACGCAGGGGTAAGTGGTGGCTGTCCGGGCAGCACCTCACCGTGGTAAATCCAAACTTTTACTCCGATAATGCCCATCGCGGTCTGCGCGCGGGCCGTTCCATAATCGATACAAGCACGCAGCGTGTGAAGCGGCACGCGACCTTCGCGATACCACTCGCGGCGTGACATTTCTGCGCCACCGAGACGTCCGGCGCACTGCACACGGATACCGAGCGCGCCACTCTTCATGGCGGTCGTGACCGCTTTGCGCATCGCGCGACGAAACGCCACTCTGCCGACGAGCTGGTCGGCGATCGATTGGGCCACGAGCGTCGCGTCGAGTTCGGGGCGTACGATCTCGGTGATCTTCACATCGACCGGACCTCCGGTGATCTCAGCGATCTCCTTGCGCAGGATATCGATCTCCGAGCCACCTTTACCGATCACGATACCGGGACGAGCGGTGTGTATGTTGATATACGCCTTCTCACCCTTGCGTTCGATAAAGACCTTGGAGACCGCCGCGCGCTCGAGGCGCGTGGCCAGAAACTCGCGCAACTTGATGTCGTTTGCGAGTGTCGCCGCATAATCTTTGCCGCCGAACCACGTCGAGCGATGCGGCTCGGTGATTCCCAGACGAAAACCTATTGGACAGACTTTTTGACCCATACCTACTCCTTGGTCCCGACAACCACCGTGATGTGGCTGGTACGCTTACGAATGCGAAATGCACGACCCTGCGCGCGAGGACGGATCCTCTTGAGCGTCGGACCATCGTCGACATAGATCTCACTGACGTAGAGATCCTCAGGTTGAGTCTGGTTCGTATACTCCGCGTTGGCTACCGCACTGTTGAGAGCCTTTAGGACGATCTCAGCGGCCGCGCGATCAGAAAACTGCAGGATCTGGCGTGCCTCATCGACCGACTTGCCACGAATAAGATCGGCAACAAGGCGTGCTTTGCGTGGCGCAACGCGCTGAAAACGAGCTACTGCTTTAGCTTGCATTACCTTACTCCCTCTCCTACTTGTTGTGGCCACGATAGGTACGCGTCGGGCTGAACTCGCCCAGCTTGTGACCTACCATCGACTCGGTGATATATACGGGAACGTGCTTGCGGCCGTCGTGGACCGCGATCGTGTGTCCGACCATCTCCGGAAAGATAGTTGAGGCGCGTGACCATGTTTTGATGACGTCCTTTTTGCCCTCATCATTCATCTTCTGAATGCGAGTCAGCAACCGAGGTTCGACAAATGGTCCTTTTTTCAAACTTCTACTCACCGCTACTTCCTTTCCGACTATTTCTTGCGACGTCTGATGATCAGACGATCGGTCGACTTGTTCTTTTGACGAGTACGATGCCCCTTGGTAGGAACACCCCACGGGGTCACCGGATGACGTCCGGCGGACTTGTTCTTACCCTCACCACCACCATGGGGGTGGTCGACCGGGTTCATGACGGTACCGCGTACGGTCGGACGCACGCCCTTGTGGCGCATACGACCGGCCTTGCCCCAGTTGATGTTGGAGTGATCGGCGTTGCCGACCTCACCGACGGTGGCGCGGCACTCGATGAGCACGCGACGCATCTCGGAGGACGGCATACGCAAGATGGCGTACTTGCCTTCCTTACCCATCAGCTGGATCGAGGTACCGGCGCTGCGTGCCAATGCGGCACCACGACCGGGCTCGAGCTCGACCGCATGAATGACGGTACCGACCGGGATGTCCTTGAGCTTGAGCGCGCAACCGGGTTTGATGTCGCTTCCCTCGCCGCTGGTCACGGTCTGTCCGACCTCGAGACCTTTCGGGGCGAGGATATAGCGCTTCTCACCATCGGCGTAGTGCAGCAGCGCGATACGCGCATTACGGTTCGGATCGTACTCGATCGTGGCGACCTTGGCGGGGATCCCGTCCTTCTTGCGCTTGAAATCGATGACGCGATACCGACGCTTGTGTCCGCCCCCTTGGTGGCGCACCGTTATGCGACCCATGTTGTTGCGTCCACCCTTTTTATGGAGCGGTGCAAGCAGTGACTTCTCAGGTGTCGTCGAGGTGATCTCGGAAAAATCCGAGACGCTCATCCCACGGCGACCGGGAGAAGTGGGCTTATATTTTTTTACAGCCATCCTAACCTCGCTTTATACCGTCGGGAAGATATCGATCTTGTCACCCTCGGCGAGCGTGACAAGCGCTTTCTTCCAGCTCTTCGTCTTTCCCAATGCATAGCGAACGCGGCGCGGCTTGCCCGCAACGTTCATCGTGTTGACCTTGACGACCTTCACATCGAAGATCTCTTCGATCGCGCGCGCGATCTGCGGTTTGGTCGCGTCCTTGTGGACCTCGAACGTGTAGGTGTTGAGGTCTTCCATCGCCGCCACGGATTTCTCCGACACGATGGGGCGGATGATTATCTGTCGAGGATCTCTCACTATCCCAGCACCTCCTCGATAAAGGTAACCGCTTCCTTGCACAGAACGAGCATCTTGTTATCGATCAGGTCGTAGGTATTGACCTCGAACGCGAAGATGACGCGCACCCGATCGATGTTGCGCAAGCTCAGGTACGCGTTGTCATCCTCGTTACCGACGACGACGGTGACCTTCTTGCCCTCCAGACCGAGCTCGGACAGCATTTTCGCGCCTGCCTTGGCCGAAGGTTTCTTGAAGTCGAATTTGTTGACGACGATCAGTTGCTCATCGGCGACTTTGGCCGACAGCGCGCTGCGCATCGCGAGTTTGACCACTTTATTGGGGACCTTGAACGCGTAGCTGCGCGGACTGGGGCCGAAAACGACACCACCGCCAGACCACTGGGGCGCGCGGATGGTACCTTGGCGCGCACGACCGGTCCCTTTCTGACGCCACGGTTTGGCGCCACCACCGCGGACCATGCCGCGGGTCTTGGTCGAATGCGTTCCGCTCCGTTGTGCGGCCAGCTGGCTGCGCACTACGGTGTGCATTGCATACGTATTAGGCTCGATGCCATAGATGTCGGGGTTGCCTTTGACCGCGGTCTTCTTGGCGCCCGCCATATCGAATGTCTTCAAACTAGTCATTACGTCTCCTCCTGCCCTTAAGCCTTGATGGTCAGAAGCGCGCCTTTACCGCCAGGGACTGCGCCCTTGACGAGCAGAAGATTCTGCTCAGCGTCGACTTTGACCACGTCGAGATTACGGACAGTTACCGTGTCATTACCCATACGACCGGGCATTTTCTGGCCCTTGAATACTTTTGCGGGAGTTGCAGCCTGTCCGATCGATCCGGGAGCGCGATGGAAGTGCGAACCGTGCGTCGCGCGTCCACCGCTGAAGTTGTGACGCTTGATGACGCCGGCAAAACCCTTACCCTTGCTCACGCCGGACACGCTGACATTCTTGACCTCGGCAAAGTCGGCGACGGTGAGTTCATCTCCACAGGCCTTCTCGGTCGGCTCGTCGAGACGGATCTCGGCAAGATGCGTGAACGCATCGGTGCCGGCTTTATCGAAGTGGCCTTTCATCGGTTTATTGACCTTGTGCTCGGCAAGCGGAACAAATCCGATCTGCACGGCATCATAGCCGTCGGTGTCCTTGGTCTTGACCTGCGTGACGACACACGGTCCTGCTTGAATGACCGTGACCGGAATGAGATCTCCCTCATCACTCCAGACCTGGGTCATCCCGATCTTCTTTCCTAATAGCTCCATCAGTCCCTCTCCTTAGGTGGTCGTAAGCCCTCCGGCACGCCTCTCGCGCCGTCCTCAGCGGACCACTTCCTCGACTATATCTATCCGACTACGCCTTGATGTCGATCTCAACGCCGGCCGGCAGGTCGAGCCGACGAAGTGAATCGGCGGTCTTCTCCCCCAGCTTGGTGATGTCGATCAGACGCTTGTGCGTGCGGATCTCGAATTGTTCACGACTGTCCTTGTTCACGTGCGGACCACGGATCACGCAGTACAGATTACGAGAAGTGGGGAGCGGCACCGGACCGGTCACATGTGCGCCCGTTTTCAGAGCAGTGTCGACGATCTTCTTTGCGCTCAGATCAACGACCTCGTGATCGTATCCTTGGAGGCGAATCCTAATCTTTTGGTTTGCTGCCACGTTCCATCTCCTTTGAGTAACTACTTCTCTTCTCTAACGTCATCGTCTTTCGTTGACCACTGTGATGCGATCGATCCGATATGGCGCGATCACTCCTTCTACGTGCTTGCGATCCCCATTTTTGCGGCGATCTCTTCCGCCACCGACTTCGGGACCGGTCGGTATGCGCCAAAATGCATGGTGTAGACCGCGCGCCCCTGCGTTTTGCTGCGCAGGTCGGTCGAATAACCGAACATCTCTGAGAGCGGAACTTGCGCGGTGACGACTTTGACACCGCCGCGATCCTCGGTACCCGCGATATGCCCGCGACGAGAGCTGATATCGCCCATCACGTCGCCGAGGTAATCTTCGGGGGTCACGACTTCTACGTCCATGATCGGCTCGAGAAGCTTGGGGTTCGAGCGTCTGAGCGCTTCTTTGACCGCCATCGAACCGGCGATCTTGAACGCGACTTCGCTCGAGTCGACCTCGTGATAGGATCCATCGACGAGCTCGATTCTGACGTCCACGGTCGGAAAACCGCTCATCACGCCGGAGGTCAACGCCTCCTGGATGCCGCGGTCGACCGGATTGATGTATTCCTTGGGAATCGCGCCACCGACGATCTTGCTCTCGAACTCATAGCCTTCGCCGGGCTCGAGCGGGATCAGATTGATGATGACGTGACCGTATTGACCGCGACCGCCACTTTGGCGCGCGAATTTCATGTCGACGTTATCGACGCGTCCACCGGCGGTCTCACGATAGGCGACCTGCGGTTTGCCGATGTTCGCCTCGACCTTGAACTCACGAAGCAGGCGGTCGACGATGACCTCGAGATGCAGCTCACCCATACCGGCGATAATGGTCTGACCGGTCTCCTGGTCGGTATGTACCTTGAAGGTCGGATCTTCTTCTGCCAGACGTGCCAGAGCGACCGAGAGCTTCTCCTGCTCTGCCTTGGTCTTGGGCTCGATGGCGATATCGATAACGGGATCGGGAAAGACCATCGACTCAAGGATGACCGCGTCCTTCTCTGAGCACAGCGTATCTCCGGTCGTGGTGTTCTTGAGCCCGACCGCAGCGACGATGTCACCGGCGCTGCATTTTTCGATGTCCTGACGCGAGTTGGCATGCATCTGGAGCAGACGCCCGATACGCTCTTTGTTGTCCTTGGTCGAATTGAGTACGTAGCTACCGCTATCCAAGGTGCCCGAGTAGACACGGAAATACGTCAGCCGCCCTACAAAGGGATCGGTCATGACCTTGAATGCGAGCGCTGCGAACGGCTCAGCCGGATCGCTCCTGCGCTCGACCTCTTCGCCTGTCTTGACGTCGATACCGCGGATCGGCGGTACATCGAGCGGGCTCGGCAGGTAATCGATGACCGAGTCGAGCATCTGCTGCACTCCCTTGTTCTTAAAGGCGCTACCGCAGATGACCGGGGTCATCATGCAGGCGATCGTCGCCGCGCGCAGTCCTTGTTTGAGCTGCTCGACGGTGATCGACTCCTCATCTTCGAGGTATTGCATCATGAGGTCGTCATCGGCATCTGCCGCGGCCTCGATGACGAGGTGGCGTGCCTCGGCAGCCGCCTCTTTATACTCATCGGGGATCTCCCCGACGGTGGGATTCTCATTCTTGTCGTCATCGGAGAAGAACACCGCGTTCATCTCGACCAGATCGACGATACCGGTGAAGTTCTCCTCAGATCCAATGGGGAGCTGAATGGGTACCGCGTTGGCCTTGAGGCGATCCTTCATCATGTCGATGACGTTGTCAAAGTCCGCACCGGTACGATCCATCTTGTTGACGAATGCCAAGCGGGGGACATTGTAGTTCTGCGCTTGATGCCAGACCGTCTCAGACTGGGGCTGGACTCCGCCGACCGCGCAGAACACCGCGACGGCGCCGTCGAGCACGCGCAAGGAGCGCTCCACCTCGACAGTGAAGTCGACGTGACCGGGGGTATCGATTATCTGGATGCGATAGTCGTGCCAAAAGCATGTCGTCGCCGCAGAAGTGATGGTGATACCACGCTCCTGCTCCTGGACCATCCAGTCCATGGTGGCTTCTCCCTCATGCACCTCACCGATCTTGTGCGACTTGCCGGTGTAGTACAGGATGCGCTCGGTCGTCGTGGTCTTACCCGCGTCGATGTGAGCCATAATGCCGATGTTGCGTGTCTTATCCAGCGAAGACTTGCTCACCACTGCTCCCCTTACCAGCGATAGTGCGAGAACGCACGGTTCGCTTCGGCCATTCTAAATACATCTTCACGCTTTTTAACGGAGTTACCGGTCTCATTGGCGGCATCCATGATCTCGGCGGCGAGTCGCTCGGCCATCGTGTTCTCTTTACGATCACGGGAGTGACCGACGATCCAGCGGATGCCCAGCGTGGTCGAACGGCGTGCGTTGACCTCGACGGGGACCTGGTAGGTCGAGCCACCGACACGCTTGGGGCGCACCTCGATCTGAGGCTTGACGTTGTCCATCGCCTTCTTGAAGACGCTGAGCGGGTCCTCTCCGGTCTTTTGCTCGACGATGTCGAACGCACCGTAGACGATCGATTCGGCGACCGACTTCTTGCCGTCCCACAATATCTTGTTGATCAGCTGCGTGACCAGGCGGTTATTGTATTTTGCGTCTGGTACGATCTCGCGACGCTCAGGGGCATTACGACGTGGCATCTTAGCTCTCCTTCTTCGCGCCATAACGGCTGCGTGATTGCTTGCGATCGGAAACACTCGCAGCATCCAGCGCGCCACGAACGATCTTGTAGCGAACACCGGGCAGGTCCTTAACACGACCACCACGCACAAGCACGATCGAGTGCTCCTGGAGGTTGTGACCGATGCCCGGGATATAGGCGGTGACCTCTTGCCCGTTGGTCAGGCGCACGCGGGCGACCTTACGTAGAGCCGAGTTCGGTTTTTTCGGGGTAATGGTATAGACACGCGTACAGACACCGCGACGCATCGGGTTGCCCTTGAGCGCGGGTGATTTACTCTTCTCGACGCTTGCCTTGCGGCCCTTGCGGACCAACTGATTAATGGTTGGCATCCATGCTTCCTTTCAAACATATCCAACTGCGCTTTTCAGGTTCTGGTTCGGACCTGCTCGAAACACACAGAATTGTGCTCGGGATTTTGGCGCAACGGTAAACTCTACAGGAGAGATGGTATGCTGTCAACGCGATCGAGAGCCGGGCGTATCTACAGTTTCATGGCGCATGGCTCAACGATGACGTTTTTATTAAGTTTTATTAATGCTTGATCTCTCGGTCGCGCAACTTCAGGCGGATCTTCTCTGCGGCGGCTTTGGTCCTGTCCCCGTCACCGCGCACGACTTTGCCTTCCTCATAGATCACCTCACCGGCGACCATCGTCATGGTGACCTCGCTGGGGTGCGACGAGTGCACGATCACGCTCTCAGGCTCATGGGTCGGTACCTGGGCGGAGTGCGAGAGGTCGACCGCGATGATATCTGCCTGCTTGCCCGCTTCAAGTGAGCCGACCGTGTCGTCGAGCCGGAGCGCCTCTGCCCCACCCAGTGTGGCCATACGCAGGGCTTCGACCGCGGTAAAGAAGCTCTTTTTGCCGAATGCGGCGCGTTGCAGGTACAGATCGGTACGCAGCTCCTCGAACATGTCCATGCCGTTGGCGGCTGCCGGACTGTCGGTGCCGATGCCGACGCGCAGTCCCGCGTCGAGGAATTTACGCAACGGAGCGATGCCCATGCCAAGCTTGGCATTGAAACGCGGGCAGTAAGCGATCGCGACATCTTTGCGTGTGAGTATCTCGATATCGTTGTCATCGACCTGGGTACAATGGACCGCGAGCACGTTGGGCGCATCGAGAACGTCCCATTGTAAGACGTAGCGGACCGGACTGACCCCGGTGGGAAGCCAGAACGGCGCCTTTGCGTTATATTGATCGCGCACCTCGGTCGCAAGGCGCGATGAGCCGTATTTGACGAATTCGTATTCCTCGCTGCTTCCCGCTAGATGGATCGCAACCGGTGTTCCGTCCTGGGCGTATGCACTGACCTGCTTAAACAGTTCGGGATGACATGAGTAGACGCTGTGCGGCGCGATGCCGATCTCGACGCGCTCACACGCGAGTTCTCTCCACGCGGCGATCTCGGCAGTCACGGCATCCATCGCTTCGGCTATCGCGTTCTTATCCATCGTCTCGACCTCGTGATAGATGATCGCACGCAGACCGACTTGGCAGACCGCTTCAAGCGTCCCCTTGTTGTGGGTGATGTCGGCGATCGTCGTGATACCGGCGGTCACGGCTTCGAGCGCGCCGAGCTTGGCTGAGACATTCCAGTCTTCGCGACTCAGATGCTCTTCGGCGAGCATGAGGTGGTATTTCCACTTGGCATAGGCGCTGTCCTCGACCAGACCGCGCATGACCGAGTAGTCCAGATGCGTGTGGCAATCGACGAATCCGGGCAGGATCGCGCTCAACCCCAGATCGGTGACCTCGTGGTCGGGGTGCTTGGCCAAGATATCGGCGAGCGGCCCCACATCGATGATGGTATCTCCCTCGATCACGATCGCGCCGTCTTCTATATATGATGAGGTGATCGGTAGGACGTAACGAGCGGTGTAGATCATAAGGTCTCTCCTAAGACTGGCTTTCTTTTTCGTGACTACTATCTTCTCCGATAGTCGCGGTATCGGCAAATGCTCCCCTGGTCCGCATCGTTTCATCGAACTGACGATGGATGTCACTGGTC
>WRDL01000003.1 GCA_009784095.1 Coriobacteriia bacterium
ACCTTTTGTCACCCACCAACTTCTCACAGTGATCTCAGACCACTACTTTCAGTGTAGCGAGTCGAGACGATTCGCGCCATGGGACCCGGATTCCTTGCGGATCCCTTATGCGAGCCTGCTCATGATCACATCGGAGGTCGACCGAATTGGTGTAATAAAACTTAATAAAAAAGCACGAAAGAGCAGATCGCAAAAACGACGGGCGATTTCCTCCACAAAAAACCCATAAATAGCGGGTATTCTGCTTGACATACCCCTGTGTTTTTTTATAAACTATAAAATTGCTGAAAAAGGGTCCCTCGAGATAATGAAGGAGGAATGCCTCGTGCCTAACGCCGTAGGTTCCCCTCTTGCTGACCTCGCCGCTAGAGAGCGGCGAAGTTTCGCAAAAAGTCCAGAGATTTTGCACGTTCCCAACCTCATTGCAATCCAGAAAGAATCATTCAAATGGTTCTGCAACGAAGGCCTTCAAGAGGTCTTTAACGAGATTTCCCCCATCACCGATCGTGACGAGCGGTTCTATGTGAATTTCAGCTTGCCGACGTTCGGGCAGCCGAAGAACTCGGTCGACGAATGTAAGGCAAAGGGGCTCACCTATCAGGCATCGCTTCTCGCAACGGTCTCGATCGTCAACAGAGAGACCGGTGAGGAGATCCAAAAGAACCTCATCTACCTGGGAGATTTCCCCATCATGACCGAACGCGCGACATTCGTGATCAACGGATCCGAGCGTGTGGTCGTCTCCCTCTTGCAACGTTCTCCGGGAGTATACTTCTCCATCGGCGAGCGTCGCGATAAGAAGAAATTCTACAGCGCGGAGATCAAACCACACCGTGGCGCTCCGCTCTCATTCGAGTTCGACAATCGTGACTGCATCCAGGCGACGGTCAACCGCAGTCGCAAGGTGCCCGTCACGCTCTTCATCCGAGCGATGGATATCGCGGAGACCGATGATGAGATATTAGCGCTCTTCGATAACGCCCAGGCGATCAAGAACACGCTGGTGCGCGACACGAGCACCAACCGTGAGGAGGCACTCCTCGAGCTCTATAAGAGACTTCGTCCCGGTGAGCACCCGACGCTTGACGCGGCGCGCTCGCTTCTCGAGGGTCTGTACTACCGCGCGGGGCGCTACGATCTCGCGCGCGTCGGACGCTATCAGATCAACAAGAAACTCGGACTGGAATATCCCGATGAGCAGGTGACGCTGACTCCCGACGATATCGTGGGTACGATCCGTTATCTGTGCAGTCTGTTCGAAGAGGTGCCCGGCTACTCGGTCGACGATATCGATCACCTCGGTAACCGTCGTATCAGCACCGCCGGAGAGCTCATCCAGAACCAGTTCCGTATCGGATTCGCCCGTATGGCGCGTACCGTCAGCGAGAGGATGGCGACCGCCACGGCTGAGGACATCAGCCCCGAGGCGCTCATCAACATCCGTCCGATCAGCGCCGCAATCAAGGAGTTTTTCGGATCATCTCAGCTTTCGCAGTTCATGGACCAGACAAATCCGGTCGCCGGTCTCGCACACAAGCGCCGTCTCTCCGCGATCGGTCGCGGTGGTATCCGCAGCGCGCGTGAGGCGAAGATCGATGTTCGTGACGTACATCCCAGCCACTATGGACGCGTCTGTCCGATCGAGACTCCCGAAGGTATGAACATCGGGCTGATCAACTCGCTCGCGACCTACGCGCAGATAAACAGCTACGGCTTCATCGAGACCCCCTATCGAAAAGTGGTCAACGGTAAGGTGACCGACGAGGTGCACCACCTGACCGCCGATGAGGAGGAGCGAGAGGTCATTGCGCAGGCAAATGAGCCGATCGATCTGAAGACCGGTAAGTTCGTACACGACCGCGTACTGTGTCGTGTTAAGGGCACCGGAGTAGAAGGCCAGTTCGGCGAACCCGAAGAGCGCCTGCCCCAAGATGTCACCTACATGGACGTTTCTCCGCGCCAGATGGTATCGGCGGTCACCGCGCTGATCCCGTTCCTCGAGCACGACGACGCGAACCGTGCGCTGATGGGGGCGAACATGCAACGTCAGGCGGTGCCCCTGCTTCGCCCGGCAGCACCCTTGATCGGCACCGGACTTGAGGCGGTCGTGGCGGCTGACTCAGGCGAAGTTATCTTGGCAAAACGCGGCGGAGTCATCGAGAGTATCGATGCGAACACGATCGTGGTACGCGCCGATGATGGCACCACCGATAGTTACGACCTTCCGAAATTCAATCGTTCCAACCAGAGCACCTGCATTAACTACCGTCCCGTCGCGACTTTGATCGAAGGTGCGCGCGTCGAGGAGAATCAACCTCTGGCCGACGGTCCCAGCATCGAGGGCAGTGAGCTTGCGCTCGGCCAGAACCTGCTGGTAGCGTTCATGCCGTGGGAGGGCTACAACTTCGAGGACGCGATCATCATCAGTGAGCGCGTCGTGCAGCAAGATCTTCTGACCTCGATCCATATCAAGGAGTATGAGCTCGAGGCGCGTGACACCAAACTCGGTCGTGAAGAGATCACGCGAGAGATCCCCAACGTCAGTGACGACATGCTCGCTCATCTCGACGAGGAGGGCATCGTCGTGGTCGGCACCGAGGTCGGCCCCGGAGATATCCTGGTCGGTAAAGTCACTCCGAAAGGTGAGAGTGGCGAGCAGACCGCCGAGGAGCGTCTCTTGCGCCAGATCTTCGGCGAGAAGGCCCACGATGTCCGTGACACCTCCCTGAAGGTGCCGCACGGCGTATCAGGACGAGTCATCTCGGTCAGCCGTGTGTCCTCCGGAGACGCCGGCGTGGAACTCAAGCGCGGAGTCAACGAGATGGTCAGAGTCTTCGTCGCTCAGAAACGTAAGATCCAGGAGGGCGATAAGCTCGCCGGACGACACGGTAACAAAGGCGTCATCGCCAAGGTGCTCCCCATCGAGGATATGCCCTTCATGGCGGATGGCACTCCGATCGACCTGATACTGAGTCCGCTGGGGGTACCTTCCCGTATGAACGTCGGACAGCTGCTCGAGACCCATCTGGGTTTTGCGGCAGGTATCGGTTTCGAGTCGGTCAACGCGAAGACGGCGGTCGACGGCATGATGCATTGCTCGACCCCGGTATTCGACGGAGCCAACGAGCATGAGATCAGCGACGCGATCGAGGCGGCCAACCATAATCTCGTACTCAAGGCACGCGATCGATTCGGCAGGCAGGTCGAGGACGCGTTCATCCCGCAGATGTCGCGTGAAGGCAAGATCACGCTTTATAACGGACGTACCGGAGAGCCCTTCCGTGAACCGGTCACCGTCGGATACATCTATACCCTCAAGCTCCACCATTTGGTCGACGATAAGATACACGCCCGCTCGACCGGTCCGTACTCGCTCGTGACCCAGCAGCCGCTGGGCGGTAAGGCACAGTTCGGCGGACAGCGCTTCGGAGAGATGGAAGTGTGGGCGCTCTACGCTTACGGTGCCGCCTACCTGTTGCGTGAGATACTGACCATCAAGAGTGACGATCTGATCGGACGCGTCAAAGCGTATGAGGCGATCGTCAAGGGAGAGAACATCCCCGAGCCGGGCATGCCTGAGAGTTTCAACGTCTTGCGCACCGAGCTTAAAGCACTCGGACTCGATATCGAAGCGCTCTCCGAGGTCAACGAGCAGATCGAACTGACCGAGGCACCCGAGGAGATCAGCGAGGAGCTCATCAACGAGTATGAGCATGGTCGACCGCGCCTGTTCTTCGATGAAGAGGGCAACCTCATCACCGATCTGGCGACCATCGAGAAAATGATGAAAGAAGACATCGAGGGCGAAGGCTTCGAGGCGGTCAGTGAGAGTGACTGGAACCTCGATGCGATCGAGCTCGATGATGATGAGATTATCGCGAACCCTTCAGAGACACTCGCTGCAGAAGTGGTCGATGAGGTCGTCAAAGAAGGGGAGGAGAACTAAATGAGTAACAACATCGATGTTAGCAATTTCGATCGCCTCCGCATTCGCCTGGTCAGCGCCGATGACATGCGTCGTTGGTCATACGGTGAGGTCAAAAAGGCCGAGACGATCAACTATCGTTCTCAAAAACCCGAGCGCGACGGTCTGTTCTGCGAGCGCATCTTCGGTCCCTCCAAGGACTGGGAGTGCTCGTGCGGCAAGTACCGTCGTATCCGTTATAAAGGCATCACCTGCGAGCGCTGCGGCGTCGAGGTGACGCGCGCCAAGGTGCGCCGCGAGCGCATGGGCCACATCGAGCTTGCTGCTCCGGTCAGCCACGTGTGGTATGCCCAAGGTGTCGCCAAACACATGAGCACGCTGCTCGATATCAAATACAAGGATCTCGAGCGGGTCCTCTACTTTGTCAGCCCGATCATCACGAGCGTCGACAATGAGGCACGCGAAGCCGATCTTCCCGAGCTGCGCGAAGAGTTGACGGCAGATCTCGAGGAGTTCAAGCGCACGCGCGAGCGCGAGTTGACCGAGGCGATTTTCGAGCGCGATATGGCGATCGCACTTGCCGTCGCCGATCTTGATGACGCCGAGATCGCGATCGCGCTCTCGAAAAGCGCGGAATCCCGCGCGCTCAAGAACGCGGTCAAAGCGGTCGATAAGGGCACCGAGGGTGCTCAAGAGAAACTCGATGCGCTGCTCGCGACCTATGGTCTCGAAGCGAACTACCCGACCGCTCATGAGATGCTCCTGAAACTACGCAGTGGCGAGATCGAGCCCGACGAGGACTACCTCAAATATGAGGGCCAGGCGCTCGGCGACAGACTGCGTAATATTCTTAAAGACGCCAACAACGATCTTGCCGAGATCGAGGAGGACTACGAGGAACGTTGCCAGATCCGCACCGAGGCGTTCAATCAATTCACCAAGATCGTACCGCGTCAGATCTTCGACGACGAGATCGTCTATCGTGAGATGGCGCGCCTGTACGGGCCACAGATAGCCAGCGACGGCCAGGTCCGCGACAGCGGCTACTTTACCGGTGGAATGGGTGCCGAGAACGTACGCGATCTGCTCGGCGCGATCGATCTTTCGGTATTGCAAAAGGATCTGCGCGCTGCGCTTGCCAAAGCCCACGAGGCGGGGACACCCACCTCCAGTCAGCTCGTCAAAAAGCTGGTCAAGCGCCTGAGCGTCGTCGACGCGTTCGCGCACTCCGGCATCGATCCTCGCTGGATGATCTTGGATGTCATCCCGGTCATGCCACCCGAGCTGCGCCCGATGGTACAGCTTGACGGTGGCCGGTTCGCGACCTCGGATCTCAACGATCTGTATCGTCGCGTGATCAACCGCAACAATCGTCTTAAGAAGCTCCTCGACCTCGGCGCTCCCGACATCATCATCAACAACGAGAAGCGCATGCTCCAAGAAGCGGTCGACAAACTCTTCGACAACCGGCGTGACGACCGTCGCCAGGTCAAGGGACCGAGCGGACGCGCGCTCAAATCGCTTTCGCACACACTCAACGGTAAGCAGGGACGGTTCCGCCAGAACCTGCTCGGTAAGCGTGTCGACTATTCCGGACGTTCCGTGATCGTCGGAGGGCCCGAACTTAAGCTTCACCAGTGCGGACTTCCCAAATACATGGCGCTCGAGCTGTTCAAGCCGTTCGTCATGAAGCGTCTGGTCGATCGCTATGCCGAGACCGACGGACGTGAGGGCGCGCCCAACGTCAAGGCCGCTAAGAAGTTCGTCGAGCGCCAGCGCGCGATCGTGTGGGACGTACTCGAAGAGGTCATCGAGGATCATCCGGTGTTGCTCAACCGCGCACCGACTTTGCACCGCCTTGGTATCCAGGCGTTCGCACCGGTACTGGTCGAGGGTAAGGCGATCCGCCTGCATCCACTCGTCTGTACCGCATTCAACGCAGACTTCGACGGTGACCAGATGGCGGTCCATGTGCCACTTTCGGCAGAAGCGCAAGCCGAGTCACGCGTTCTCATGCTCTCTACCAACAACATCAAGAGCCCGGCGAACGGCAAGGCGCTTGCCACACCGTCGCAGGACATGGTGCTTGGTCTCTACTATCTGACCACACTTCGCGAGCCGGAGCAGGACAAACATACCTCGGTCTTCATGAACGAGGACGAGGCACTGCTCGCGCACGACGCCGGTGAGGTCTCACTGCAGAGTCCGATCGAGGTCCGTGCGACCCGACCGATCGATCTGCGTGACGATGCCAATGATAAGGAGAGTCGCCTGGTCGAGAAGGGCACCCGTTTCACTACTACGGTGGGACGTCTGATCTTCAACCAATCGCTGCCGGTGGATTTCCCCTTCATCAATTACACGCTCAATAAGAATAAGATCGCCGATATCGTCGAGGATCTCGCCGACGCGTATTCAACGACCGATATGGGCATCATCCTCGATGAGATCAAGCGCCTTGGGTTCTACTATGTGACCATGGCGGGTATCACCGTCTCACTCTACGACGCGACGACTCCTCAAAACAAGAAGGAGATCCTTTTCAAATATGAAGAGGAGGCGCGCGCGATCGAGGATGCATACGAGGCGGGTACGATGGATTCCGACGAGCGCCATAAACTCGTTATCGACGTGTGGAACCGTGCGACCGACGAGGTCGGGGCGGCGATGGTCGAAAGCTTCGACATCCAGAATCCGATCTATCAGATGGCCGATAGCGGCGCGCGCGGTAACCTCAAGCAGTTCCGCCAGCTCGGCGGGATGCGTGGCTTGATGCAGTCCCCGAAAGGTGACGTCATCGAGGAGCCGGTGAAATCGAACTTCCGCGAAGGTTTGACCGTGCTCGAGTACTTTATCTCTACCCATGGTGCGCGTAAAGGTCTTGCCGATACCGCGCTCGGTACCGAGACCGGCGGATATACGACCCGCCGTTTTCTCGATTTCGTGCACGATGCGATCGTACGTACCGAGGATTGCGGAACGCACGAAGGCGTGATGACCACGATCCGCGCTCGCCATAACAACGAGCTGGACAAGAATCTGATCGGGCGCGTGGTCGCAAGTGATGTCAAGGACAAGAAGGGCAACGTTCTTCTCGAGGCAGGCGAGTACGTGGTCGATCTCGAGCAGCTGGCGGCGTTCGAGAAAGCGGGACTCGACAAGATCGATATCCGCACCGCGTTGACCTGTCTGGAAGGTCGCGGGATCTGCCAGAAGTGCTACGGCTACGATCTTTCCAACGGAAAGCCGGTCGATGTCGGTACCGCGGTCGGTGTTATTGCGGCGCAGTCGATCGGTGAGCCGGGAACGCAGCTGACGATGAGAACGTTCCATACCGGTGGAGTCGCCGGTACCGACATCACGCAAGGTCTTCCGCTCGTCAATGAGATCTTGGAGTCGCCGAAGGCCAATCGTGTCTTCGCGGTGCTCGCACCTCAGGCAGGTAAGGTCTCGTTGACCAAAGAAGGAGACAAGCCGGTCATCACCATCACCGGCGCGAAGAATAAAAAGTGGTCGAGCAAGCCACTCGGTCCCGAGCACATCCTCGATGTGGTCGACGGCGACATCGTCGTTGCCGGCCAGAGCCTGACCAAGGGCCGTCCCTACGGTCCCGACATGCTCGAGATCGTCGGGCGCGAGAAGATGCTGCGTTGGATCATTCATGAGCTGCAGAGCGTCTATCGCGGTCAGGGTGTAGAGCTCAACGACAAGCACTTCGAGATCATTGCCTCGCGCATGCTCTCAAAGGTCAAGGTCATCGAGAGTGGAGATAGTCTCTTCCTCGTCGATTCCTATGTCGACCGCACCCAATTCCTTGAGGCCAACGACAAGATCATCGCCGAAGGCGGTAAACCCGCCGAGGCGGTCGATACCCTGATCGGTCCTCTGCAGATCGTACGCGCATCCATGCGCTCGCTGGGCAGTGAATCGTTCCTCTCGCTCGCCTCGTTCATGTGGACGACTACGGTACTCTCACAAGCCGCGATCGAGAACCGCGAGGACGATCTGGTCGGGCTGAAAGAGAACGTCATCTTGGGCAAACTGATCCCGGCAGGTACCGGTATGAAGCGGTATCGCAACGTCGGACTCACCTACAAGGGTGCGCGGATCAGCGACGAGGCCAACCTCGAAGTCGCTCCCGATGCACTTCGCGACGATCTGCTCGAGATCGAGTCGCTTCTTCCCGAAGAGGACGACTGGGATGTCGAGGAGATCATGGGAAGCCTCATCTCGACCGATGAGGCACCGTTCCCCTACACCTGGGATGATGATGAGATCGACGTCTCGAAGTATTTGGGCGTTGCGTTCGATCCTGATGAGATGCTGGGAAGTAGCGCGATCATCGGACTCAACGAGAACGAGGAGCTCCTTGGAGTACCGGTCGCTGAGCCGATCGAGAGTCCTGAAGAACTGGTCAATACCTTCGGTACCATTGCGGACACGCCGACATTGACCGAGGATATCGCCGCAGCAGCGATCGAGGCCGAGAGCCTCACCGACATCGGTGTCTCATTGCGTTGGGCCAAGAAGTTGGCAGCGGCCGGTGTGGCCACCGTTGGCGATCTTGCCGGTAAGGATGAGGATACCCTTCTTCACCTGCCCGGTGTCGGTCCCAAAGCGGTCGAGGAAGTGATAGAGGGATTGGCAAGTCACGGACTGCCGCCTCTCAATCCCACCATGCTGAAATGAGACAGAAGGGCCGGTTCCTTTTGTCCCAACGATAAACAGAACTGCCCCGGTCTCGGGGCAGTTTTATAGCTTATGAGACAAAAGGAACCGACCCTTCTGTCTCATATCGTTCTGTATGTCCTGGGACGGGAAGGTCCGATCCTGGTGTCCCATATAAAGTCGCACGTGATAGAATAGAAGCGCTTTTAGCGGGTCTGTGGTTGCGGATGTAAATCCTAGTCCAAGGCAGATGCGGTCAAAAGGATCCACATAAACGTAGCACTCGATGCAGGCTACGCGAGCATGGCGCATTTTTGGTGTAAGTCGTACCGCCGAAAGGCGAGAGGGTCGGTAGTGAGATAGTATCAAGCGAACGCTCCGGTATGCGAATGTGGGGTAAAAAACCA
Source organism: Coriobacteriia bacterium (assembly GCA_009784095.1). Taxonomy (GTDB): domain Bacteria; phylum Actinomycetota; class Coriobacteriia; order WRKU01; family WRKU01; genus WRDL01. Next base: position 9,001 of record WRDL01000003.1, read on the forward strand.
GGTCAGCCGCTGAAAGCAAAAACAAGAGATGACAGGAGACCTAACATGCCTATTGATGCCGAGAAGATCGATGAGACCGTCCAGAACGCGACTCAGGTCGTAGAGGATATCGCACAGACCGTAGCGCAAAGCGCGCGTGACGTGGTCAACAACGCCAAAGGAGACACGGCGGCGACTTCACAGACCTCGCAAGGTGTTACGGATGTGGTGCCCGATGCGGAAGATGCGCAACGCCATAAGGGAATGGCGATGCTCGCGTATGTCCTGTTCTTCATCCCGTTACTGACCGGAGACGCCGCGCGCTCACCCTTCGTGAAATATCACACCAACCAAGGGACCGTCCTTTTTATCGCCGGAATGATCTATGGCATCATCTTCTCGATCATCCAGAATATCCTCGGGGTCCTGGTCGCCGGATCGTTCTTCGTCAACCCGATACTGGGCATCCTTCTCGGCTCGCTTCTCGCTATCATCGGAGTACTCGGACTCGCTCCGCTCGTGCTCATGATCTGGGGTATCGTCAATGCCGCGAACGGTGAGATGAAACCGCTCCCTCTGATCGGGGATTTCACCGTCATCAAGTAGGTTTCCACCTGCCTATATGCTATAGTCATCCCTGTAGTATTGGGGCGCTGGAGTGTTTAAGGAGCACCGATGCGCCATTTGACAATAGGGGGTCCTATTATGAAGTACCGCGTGTTATTGATCGCGGTGGTCGTGTTTGCGTTGCTGGTCGGCGCAACAATGCTTGTTGGCTGCACATCGTCAGATGACGAGGTTGCGGTGGACACCACTACAAGCGAAGAGGCTACCGTCGAGAGACCTGCATGGGCAGACGACCTGGTAAAAGGCGACGGTAAGACCGTTCTCATCGGCGCTGATACTAATTATCCGCCCTTTGAGTTCGCCGCTGACGACGGCGATGGTTTCCAAGGTTTTGACGTCGACCTTATGAATGCTATCGGCGAAAAACTGAACGTTACTTTTGAGTTCAAGACATTTGACTTCGAGGCCATCATTGCGGGCCTTGCCGCCGGAACAGAGTTCGATATGATCACTTCCGCTCTGACTATCAAGCCGGAGCGTGCAGAGGCGGTCAACTTTGGGCTGCCCTATTATCAGGACTCTCTCGCACTGTGCGTGCCCAATGATTCCGACATCAAGAGTGTTGCAGATATCACGGACGGGACCAGGGTCGCCGTTCAAGGCGGATCGTCAGCACATACGTGGGGCGAGGCGAATCTGCCGGCAGGCGTTAAGTACGTCCTCAATCCTGACACCACCGCGCTTTTCCAGTCGATGCTGGCCGGAGATGCGGATGTTCTGATCCAGGATCTCTCATCTTCGACGGAATTTGTTAAGGATGCTGCATTTCGGGCGACTATCGTTGAGACTATCGAGTCAGATCAGTTCTTCGGCATGGCGTTTCAGAAGAACGCTTTCGGAGATGCCATGAGAGCAGACATCGACGCCGCGCTCAAAGAGCTTGCAACCGATGGCACCTACGCAGAGATCTACAAGAAATGGTTCGGTGTGGAACCGATCTTTTTGCCGGGCGACATCAGCGTCGATGAGGCATTGGAGGCCTTTGGCTCATAAGGACGTGCCAACGTATCCTGCAAGTAAGGGGATTGATCCGGAGTGCGTCCAGACCTGCAATAGGGGACGCACTCCTTCTTTGATGCTGACAGAAGGTGATGGCTGACATGAACACACTCTTGACAGAGTTATTAACCTGGTGGGAAACCAATCCAATAACACACATTTTCTTTTCTCCCATAATCGCGTGGGAATCTCTGCCCTATATTGCGAAGGGATTTCCTGCGACGATAACTCTGGGGGTCATTAGTTTCATGCTCGCGATCCCCCTTGGTCTGGCGCTTGCCTTTATGAAAATGAGTAAGATAAAGATCGTTAATTGGCTGGCTACGGCTTACATCGATGTTGTGCGTGGTACCCCGATGATCCTTTTCATTTTGGTCATTTACATGAGTCTACCCTTGATCCCGGCATATCAGATGCTTGTTGCGCCCTTCAAGAGCGTTGAGTTCTTGGGTATCAGTTTTTCCAGTTGGTTACGATCATTTATCATTCTCTCATTCAACTCTGCCGCGTATTTTGCGGAGATCCTTCGTGCGGGTATTCAATCTATTCCCAAAGGACAGATGGAAGCCGCACGCTCACTTGGTATGAGATCATCACTTGCGATGGCCCATGTGGTATTGCCCCAGACGATTCGCCGAATTCTACCGACCTCAATGAGCGAGTTCATTTTGATTCTGAAGGATACCGCCCTACTCTCCACTGTGTCGATCTATGAGGTCATGTTGCGCGCGAAGCTCCTTTCATCGAAGAACATGAACTCGACACCGTTGGTGATCGCAGCGATGTTCTATCTGGCAGTGACGATTCCTGCCGGTAGATTTGTTGCACGCTTCGAGAACAAACTGGCAGAACAAGACAGCGGAGGTGGAGGAGCAGACCCGATGAAAGGAAAGCGTCCGCCACGTCTCGATGTTTTTTCCGACCAGATCATTGCTCATGAGGAGAATGTCATGCTCGGTGTCGAGTAATGGAGAGCGGTTTGGATGATCCTGTCGGCAATGTATAATGGATCCTTTGATATTGCATAAATCGCTGGTAATTAGCCATTCAGTGCATATTAGTTCACATTTTGTTGCAAATATGCGCGATGAAGTATACAATAGCCGTTTGCTACTAGGTTGTGAGTAGTTATGTGCGACAAGTTAGCCATGGCTACTGAATACGTGTCCCTGTGAAAAGAATGGATAAAGGAAAGGTGTGACGGAAATGAAGAAGCGTTTTCTACTGATCGGTCTGGTGCTCGTACTTGTGCTGGGCGCGTCGGCTCTTGTCGGTTGCGGCTCTACAGACGATACCGCAAGCACTGACCAAAGCGAGGTAAGCACGAACGAGGAAAGCACGGGCATGGTCCTTGTTGAGCCGGGTGTTCTCACGGTCGGTTCGGACTGCGACTATCCTCCTTTTATCGCAATGGAGGGTGAGCAAGTCACCGGGTTCGAGTACGATCTGCTCGAGGCTATGTGCGAGGAGATGGGCTTGACGCTCAAGTTCCTGCCTCCGCAAAACTTCGATAGCATTCTCGCATCGGTCGACCAGGGCACGAAGATGGACCTCGGAGCCTCGTCGTTCACCATCACGCCCGAGCGCAAGGAACTGGTAGATTTCAGCGACCCGTACTTCGATTCCAATCAAGCATGTGTCGCTATGAAGGACGCGGGCTTTGAATCGGCAATGGATCTTGATGGTAAGAAAGTCGGTTCGCAATCGGGCACGACCGGTTCTGATTGGGTCAAAGAGAATCTGCCCAACGCCGAGCTGGTTGAATATAATACCGCCAGTGATGCTCTGGCAGCTCTTCAGGCCGGACAGATCGAGGCTGCGTTCATCGATGAGCCTGTCGCTGCCGAGATGGTGGCAAAGACCTATACGGATGCCGAAGTCGTTGCGGCCATCCCCACCGGTGAGCAGTACGGTTTTGCGGTCGCGAAGAGCAATCCCGGGTTGCTCCAAGTGGTCAACGATGCCCTTGCCACGGTGATGAACAATGGAACGTATGCCGAGATCTTTGCGCGCTACTTTGATTTTGAGCCCACGCTCCCGTAAGGTCGCCTTGTGAGATGATCATCCTTTTGCGTGGATGTCCACGCAATGAATGAGGTCATAACGCCACTATGAGCCGTATGAAAGAATATATGAGAATTGTTGCCGCTATAAGAAAGTCCGTCCATCTGAGCTTTCTTATAGCGGTCGTTTCTGTGCTGTTGTTATCGATGGCAGTGCCCTCGGTGGTCGGAGCTCTTACTACCGATAAGATCACCGCACGCTCGAACCAATCAGGCGGCAACGCGGTGATCGGGGGGCAACCAACGCGCGTGACATGGGAAGGGACCGTCACCGCAGGTGAACAGATCAGTTTTGTACAACTCGATCTGCCTGAGGGTACGCGCGTCAACGATGATTCCCGTGTCGAGGTGACCATCCTTGATGGTTTGGAGCGCGTCAAAGCGATACAGACCTCTGAGATCTCAGACGAAAAGGCGACGGTGAGCTTTTCCGAACCGGTCCCGGAAAACATGATCTTAAGAATCGAGCTCTACAACATTTCACTCCCTGAGAAAGCGGGCGAGTATGAGCTGACGGGAAGCTTCAAAACGGCAGAGGGCAACTTGCAGGAGCTCGAGAGAGCACCTCAGCCTATAGTCGTGGCAGAGATGACCACGGTAGAGACGATCATCATGTGGCTCAACCAGCAAGAATGGGTGAATGCATGGAATTCCGTTCCGTTCTTCAGGATATTTCTCAATCCCCAGATGGCGGTCACCGCTATTCCTTTGCTGTTCATCGGTTGGCTCCGCTCGTTTGCATTGGTCATGGCCGGGTTTCCCCTTGCTATTCCCATTGGACTGGGCGTCTCCTTCCTGCGTATGTCAAAGATCAAATTGGTGAGATTCATCTCGGGGATCTTCGTCAACGTTATTCGTGGCACTCCGCTCTTTCTGCAGATCTATATCGCCTTTTTCGGCCTACCGGCCATGGGGATCAAGATATCTGACTATTTGTTAGGCATTTTAGTGCTTGCGATGAACTCGAGCGCATATCTCGCAGAGATCTTTCGTGCAGGTATCCAATCCATCTCGAAAGGTCAATTCGAAGCAGCGAATTCGCTGGGCATGAACGGTATACAGACGATGTTCTATGTCATCATTCCGCAAACGGTACGCCGTGTCATTCCCACCGCGACTTCGGAATTCATCCTGCTGTATAAAGACACATCACTGCTCGCAGCGGTCGGAGTAATGGAAATGATGATGTTCGGTAAATCGTTAGTCGCGAATACGGGCAACATGACGCCGTACGTCATCGCTGCCGGATACTATTTGCTGGTGACGATGCCTCTGACGCGCGTCATCTCGACTTTTGAGAAAAAGCTGGCTCTATCAGAGGGGCGTGATCACTAAATGTCAACTACCGATGAACCTATCGTACGGATCGTCAACTTAAGGAAAGTCTTCGGTGATCACGAGGTCCTTCATGACATCGACTTCAATGTCAATAAGGGTGAAGTGGTCTGTGTGCTCGGTCCGTCGGGCAGTGGCAAATCGACCATGCTGCGTTGCATCAACCTTCTCGAAGTACCGACCTCCGGTGAGATATGGGTCGAAGGAACGCAGGTCAACGCAAAAGGTACCGACATCAACAAAATGCGTGAGCGCCTCGGTATGGTCTTTCAGCAGTTCAATCTTTTCCCCCACAAGACGGCGAAAGGCAACGTAGAGCTTGCTCTCATAAAAGTGCGCAAGCTCTCCAAAGATCATGCAAGTCGTATCGCTATGGAGCAACTGGAACGTGTCGGTCTTGCAGAGCGCGCCGACTTCTATCCGGCTCAACTTTCCGGTGGTCAGCAGCAGCGAGTCGCGATTGCACGCGCGCTTGCCATGGAGCCACAGGTGATGCTTTTTGACGAGGTCACCAGTGCGCTCGACCCCGAATTGGTGCGTGATGTACTCAACGTTATGCGCAGTCTTGCCGAGCAGGGTATGACGATGATCGTGGTGACCCACGAGATGGGGTTCGCGCGTGACGTAGCCGACCGCGTGGTCTTCATGGATGAAGGTGTGATCGTCGAGCAGGGTACCCCTTCTGAGATCTTCGACAATCCCCAGCATATGCGGACCAAGGATTTCCTCGGACATTTAGAATGAGACAGTAGGGTCGGTTCCTTCCGTCCCACTCAGTGCATGAGGGTACGACCCTCAATATAATAATGTGACAAAAGGAACCGACCCTGGCGTCCCCTCTTCATCGCATTGATACAATAGCGATATGTCTAAACCCGAACGACCGATAGAGTTGCTGGCTCCCGCCGGAGGTTTCGAGCAGCTGGAATATGCCCTTCATTTTGGAGCGGATGCCGTCTATGTCGGCGGTGAGCGCTTCGGACTGCGCCAGCGTGCCGACAACTTCTCACCGGAGGAGCTTGCCTCAGCGATCGAGATGGTGCACGAACAGTCAAGGCGCATCTATGTGACGCTTAATGCATTGATGCACACCGACGATCTAGAACCTCTCAGCGAATATGCGATATGGCTCGAAGAGATCGGGGTCGATGCCGTGATCATCAGCGATCTGGGCGCACTTCGCGCAATTCGCCAGGTCGCCCCGCTCCTCAAGATACACGTCAGCACCCAGGCAAGCGTGACCAATGCGCAGGCAGCCCTGCAATGGCAGGAGCTCGGTGCCTCACGAGTGGTGCTCGCCCGCGAGCTTTCCTTGAACGAGATCGCCCACATACGTGATAAGGTCGGTGGGGACCTCGAGCTTGAAGTGTTCGGTCATGGAGCGATGTGCGTCGCCTACTCGGGACGTTGTCTGATCAGCAACTACCTCAACGACCGTGACGCGAACCGCGGGCACTGCACGCAGCCGTGCCGGTGGAACTATGCATTGGTCGAGCAGATGCGTCCCGGTAAATATCTTCCTATCGAGGAGGACGCACGCGGGACCTACCTGATGAGCTCGCAGGATCTGATGATGCTTGCTCATCTCGACGCGTTGCGTGAGGCGGGCATCGATTCTCTCAAGATCGAGGGGCGGGTCAAAGGTGCCTACTATGTGGCGACGGTGGTCAACGCATATCGCCAGGTCCTCGACGGAGCCGATCCTGAGGTGTTCCTCTCAGAGATGGAGCGGGTGAGTCATCGTCCCTATCACACCGGATTCTTCTTCGGCGCGCCCGATCAGACCTATGATCAAGCCGAGTACACCCAGACCCACGATCTGGTCGCGCGGGTTCTGAACTGCGAGAAAGAAGCAGACGATGCAGCGTGGCGCGTCACCGTGCAACAGCGTAATCAGTTCAGGGAAGGCGAGCAACTCGAGATACTCACCCCGGCACAACCTGTGCGTTGCTTCAGCGTCGAAGATCTGCGTGATGCGTGGGGTGGATTGGTGGATTGCGCCAGCCGAGCGACCGATACCTATAGCCTGCGTTGTCCTTATCCGCTCGAACCGCTCGATCTGTTGCGTCGCGAACGCGACTGAGCGTACCGCGCACCCAGTCATACCGAGATAGAAGAGCGCTAAGACAGTAGGGTCGGTTCCTTTTGTCCGAAAAGGAAGGTCTGGATTATCCAGACCTTCTCTCTTCGCGCTATGGGACGAAAGGAACCGACCCTACTGTCTCACCGACCCCTCAGTCTCAATTGTCTCTAACGGAGGAAGAACAGTGAGATGTCTCCGCTGATGGCGTCGATAAGGATACTGTTCGGACCGCTCGGACGGCGAGCAGGCTCGACCTCGACGCTCGGTGTGGTATCCACCGAACCGTTTCCATTGGACCCGGGAGGCATAGGTGGTGCCGGAGGCGCCGGCGGAATCGACGGCGGAGCGATCGCGCGCGCGTTCGTCGGTAATGAACCGGACGGATCACTGACCGAAATGCCCCCGCTGACCGCATCGATCTGCCATGAATACTCATCTGCTCGCCCATCGATCTCCATTCTGATATTGCCGGATGCCCCTGAGAGATGGATGTTCCCACGTAGATCCCCTGCGAGATAGACATCACCACTGACCAGGTTGGCATTGAGGCTCTCATTGACGGTCAGATAGCTCGTACTGATGTTGCCCGAAGCACCGTTAAGGGTGAATCGGTCGACTTCTACCGATTCGATCCAGATATCCCCGCTCACGATATCGACGTTCAGATCCCTGATCGTCATATCCTCAGGTATGTAGATCGTCACTCTCGGAAGGCTGTTAAAGCCATTTCCGAACATCACCATACTGCCCCACCCGATGTCGAACCAACCGGCGTCATAATTCTGCGTGATCACCAAACTGTCGTTCGTAAGTGAGGTCTCGTACGGGCGGCTATAGTTGCCTGTGATGGTGTAGCCGAACCGGTCGCCGGAAATGATCGAGACATCTTCAGCCGCGCACTGCAAGGTCACGGTCGCGACCTTTGCATACGAGTCGGTGAAATTCTCAAGCTCGGGCTGGAGGGTCCGTCGGTGCATACCGGTCGAATCGAAATAGAGGGGAGTGACACCGATCATGAAACCAATGAGCATCATAAAGAAGCCGACGGCCATAAGAGCAAGGGCGACTATCGCTAGTTTTTTCATTATGCTGCCTTTCTAACCAGAAGCGCACCGAGCATTTTTTGCATACCGGTGAAGAACCATTGGGTAAGCAGGACGGTGGCTTGCGCGAGTAAGATCCCGAAACCGACACTGAGCAGACCGAATCCGATCTGGAAAACCCCGGTCCCGAACTCGATGATAAGCGCCCACAGCCCGAAGAACACCGCTGCGATCCCCGCGACAACGAGTGCAACACCGGTAACACCAAAGGAGAACAGCAATGCGAGTACGGTGATCAGGATTGCGAACACGATAGCGACAAGCGCGATCGCGATCGGGAGTGCGATGGGGGAGGCAAGGATCGCCAGTATGACTATCCATAATGTCTTTCCCGGGTTCTCCGCAACCGCCGGGGTATCGGAAAGCGCGAATTCGCCGATGATCTTAGAGGCGACCGCGGACGGTGAGCCCAACTCATCGATGACGCGTTGCTCGTTGTCCGGACCCGCATCGAGGAAGTACTCCTCGTAGTAGCCCATCGCAGAATTGATCTCTGCTTCAGGCATATTCACGAGCTTGGTACGAAGCTCATAGAGGAACTGGTTACTATTCATGATTTTTCTCCAATCAGCAAAGTATCGATGCGCTCGGTATAGTCATTCCAAGCAACGATGAGTTCTTCAAGCTTTGCCTTACCCGCGTCCGTTATCTCGTAGTAGCGACGATTGCGTCCATCGAACGGTCGATCGAAGGTAGAAAGCATACCTTCCTTCTGCAGTCGGCGCAGTACGGGGTAGAGCGTTGATTCGGAGACATCGATGATGGCTTGCGCACGCTGGGTGAGCTCATACCCATAGGCTGGTTCATGTGATACCAGACCGAGTACGCAGGCATCAAGTAATGCTCCTGCTACGGTAAATCTCATCCGACCCTCCTTCTGTCCTATTTCCTACATTATTAGTACATGTACAATACTATATAACAAATAATATAATAACACCTATAGTCTGTCAAGCGCCGATCGAAAGTTTTTCAAAAGATTTTTCTGATCGGAAATGAGTACGAACACGCATACTGTGTGCTACACTATATCATGGTTTGCACCATAAAAGGAAGGACCGCGCATGACCAAAGCGATAGAGGCGAGAAACCTCACCAAACACTACAAAGGAGCGCCGACCAACGCGGTCGATGACATCAGCTTCGATGTCGAGCGCGGCGAGTTCTTTGCGTTACTCGGCACCAACGGCGCAGGCAAGAGCACCACGATCAATATGCTCTGCACATTACTTGCGGTGACCTCAGGCGAGGCGCTCGTTAACGGTCATGCACTCGGAACCGACGACAATGCAATCCGCAAAAGCATCGGAGTCGTCTTCCAAGACAACGTCCTCGACGAGCTATTGACCGCGCGGGAGAACTTGACGGTGCGCGCTTCGTTCTACGATCTCGATAGGGCGACGATCGAGCGCAGCATCGACGATCTGTCTCAGAGACTATCGATGAACGATTTTCTCGATCAGCGGTATGGGAGACTCTCGGGTGGGCAACGACGTAAGTGCGATATCGCCCGCGCGCTCATCCAGCGCCCCAAATTGCTCTTCCTTGACGAGCCGACGACCGGACTCGATCCACAAAGTCGTATCGATCTGTGGAAGACGATCCGCCAGATCCGCGAGACCGAAGACATGGCGATCGTTCTGACCACCCACTATATGGAAGAGGCCGATGGGGTCGACCGTGTCGCGATCATCGATGCCGGTAAGATCGCGGTCATCGACACTCCCCATAACCTCAAATCACAATTCTCGAAAGATACCCTGACGTTGTTCGTTAAAGACGGTCAGGATGACGTGGTCAGATCGATCTTGGCCGAAGCGGGACTGGAATGGCACTTTGAAAGCGGTCGCTACCAGGTAAGCTACGCGCGTGGTCTGGATGTGATCGCGCTTCTTGATCGGCTCAAGGAGCACATCAGGAGCTTCGAGGTACATCGGGGTGATATGGACAACGTCTTTTTGACGGTGATCGGAAGGAGGCTGGAAGTATGAGCAGTCTCATGATGATGGTCAAGCGCAATATCAAATTGTTCTATCGCAATAAGGCGGGAGTATTCTTCTCGATACTCGCGCTGTTGATCCTCCTGGTACTCCACTTCGTGGTGTTTCGCACGATGTTCACCGATAACTGGGCCGCGATCATAGATGCGATCCCCGGATTCGACGTAGACCGAAGCGATCTCGCATGGTTGACCGATTCGTTGATGTTCGCGACGATTCTTCCGATCGGTGCCATCACGGTCTCGCTCACGTCTCTGGGGCTCATGGTCACCGACCGTGAAAAAGGGGTCTTCGGTGACTTTTTGACCGCACCTTTCGATCGCAACAAGCTCCTTGCATCCTATCTGCTCAGCTCGATCATCATCGGCGCGACAATGCTCCTATTGTTCCTGATCTTCTTCGAGCTCTACTTTCTTGTGGTGTATGGTATCAGCTTCACGCTGGCACAATTCGGCTCGATCATTTTGATCATCCTACTCTCTTTGCTTTTCGGCAACGTATTCGTTCTTCTGATCGTCTCCTTTTTCAAAAGCCAGCAATCCCTCGGTGCGGTCGGGACGATTTTGGGTACGCTCATCGGTTTTCTCAGCGGCGCCTACATCATGGTCGGGCTGTTCGGAGATACGGTTCGCAACATCTTCGGGCTCATGCCGTTCCTCCAGTTGACCGTGCTGTCGCGTCAGGCGTTCCTCTCGCGCGTCGAGGAGATTACCCCGCTGAAATACGAGATGTTGACCGGAGAACTCGCGCGTGATTTCGGTTTTGAGCTCTGGATCGGTGATTCCTTGATCTCGAAACCCATGGTCGCCCTCATGACGATCGCGACCACGTGCGTCATTCTTGTCGTGTTGATGTTCGTATTCTCCCGTCTGAAGAGCGCTGAGTGATCGCGGGTCTGCTCGAAAGCTCAGAACTGCTCGCACTCACCTCCTAGGATAGGGAAGATACTTGCGAGTGAGTGAGTGAGTGAGTGAGTGAGGTCCACTCCTCCCAGCGAATAGTTCATAATGGAGTAATAGATGTGAGGAAGTTAGCATGCCACAAGAGGTACGCATACAACTCCGCCGTCCTCAAGAAGAGGATCGTGACGTCGTGTTCGAGAAATGGGCGTCTGACCCCGAAGTAACTAAATATATGGCGTGGGCGACGCATCGCTGTCGCGATGATTTCGATGCTTTCATCGCGCTGAGCGATGGCACCTGGGACGCGTTCGATTACGGACCGGTGATCATCGAGGATCTCGTGACCGGTGAGGTCATCGGCAGCGCGGGATTGCTCTTTGACGACAGCGAAGAGGTCGGTGTCGGGTATATATTGCGAAAGGAGTACTGGGGCAAGGGTTACGCGACCGAAGCGCTCCGACTCAGCATCGATGCAGCGCGCGACCTCGGTGTGAAGCGCCTGGTCGCCGGTATCCATCCGGCTCACATCGCGTCGCGAAACGTCTGCAAGAAGTGCGGGTTCGCGATCGATGAGGAGAAGCCGGCTGGGCGTTTCATCTTCCCACAGATCGACCCGGACAACGAAAGCTACACCGTCAGATATATTCTCGATCTTGGCGATGATATCGTTGAAGAAAACGAGTAGAAACACCAGTTGAATTGGGAAAACGAGTCGAAAGGACACTCTCATGAAAGTACTTCTCGTCAACGGAAGTCCCCACAAGAAAGGATGTACCTTCACCGCATTGTCCGAGGTAGCCGCGTCGCTTGAGAAGAATGACGTTGAGACCGAGATCATGCACTTGGGGACCAAGCAGATCGCCGGATGTTCGGCGTGCATGAAATGTCGCAAGACCGGCAAGTGCAAGATCGATGATAAGGTCAACGAGGTGCATGCGCGTGTTGACGAATTCGATGGGTTCGTATTCGGCTCTCCGGTTCACTATGCGAGCGCTTCAGGGCAGATCTGTTCGTTCCTTGATCGACTCTTTTACACCAACGGTGCGGTATTCCGCAACAAGGTCGGAGCAGCGGTGGTGTCATGTCGTCGAGGTGGCGCGACCGCCGCGTTCGATCGGCTCAACAAGTACTTCACTATCAGCGGTATGCCGATCGCTTCTTCGCAATACTGGAACATGGTGCATGGCAACAAGCCTGAAGAGGTACTCCAAGATCTCGAAGGGATGCAGATCATGCGCACACTCGGCACGAACATGGCATGGCTGATCAAGTCGATCCAAGCCGGACGCGACGCCGGTCTCGAGCCTCCCAAGCTCGAGGAGAAGGTGTTCACCAACTTCATCCGCTAGCGAGGAATGGAACGAGAGGGTCCAGTGGGACAGAGGGATCGGTTCCTTTTGTCACATATGGAACGGTCGCAATTGATGTTCTGCGATAACGTGTGACAAAAGGAACCGATCCCTCTGTCCCATTCGGAGTCGACCCTCCTGTCCCGAAATGGTGTATACTGGTCTACGCACAAAATTTGCGTTTGTGTTTGCTGCCAAAGACAGCCGGTGCCCGTAAGGGCTTAAGGGGGAGACCCGCCTGCCGAGGTAGTCGCGGTATGAAGTGATTGCGACCCTTTTGTCTTTTGGCAAGAGGGTTTTTGTTTGCAGCGATCACATACGCCGAAAAGGAGGTGAATGTATGCCATCACAACAGAAATACGACGTCGTCTCTGAGATCAAACAGACACTCGATGATGCGAAAGGTGGCGTATTCCTGATCGACTATCGTGGTCTTACGGTGATCGAGATGGCGACTCTGCGCCGCTCACTTCATGAGGTCGGTGGCGATCTTCGCGTCTATAAGAATCGCCTCGTGCAGATCGCACTTCGCGAGAATGCGCTTCCGGCGATGGACGAGCTTCTGCTCGGACCATCGGCGTTCGTGTTCATCGCCGAGGAACCCGTCGCGAGCGCCAAAGTACTGGCGAAGTTCGCGAAGGATCACGAAGCGCTCGAGATGAAGGGTGGCCTCGTGCAGAACGAGGTGATCGACAACGCGCAGGTCAAAGCGCTGTCCAAGCTCCCTTCACGCGAAGAGCTTATCGCGAAACTTCTGGGTACGCTTTCCAATCCTTCACGGGGTATGGTCACCGTGCTCAGCGGCGTGAGCCGTGGACTCGTCACCGTGCTTGATGCGGTCGCGAAAGGTAAAGAGAGCGAACCGGCACCACAAGGCGAACCGGAAGATGAGGCAGAAGCAGCTTAATGCTTCGACGAAACGAATGATCATTTAAGAAAGATCGAAAGGAAGAACCAATGGCAAAGATCACGAAAGACGAAATTGTTGAAGCATTAAAAGAGATGTCGATGCTCGAGGTGTCCGAGCTCGTCAGTGAGCTCGAGGAAGTATTCGGCGTATCCGCAGCTGCTCCTATGATGGTAGCCGGCGCGGCTCCCGCAGCAGGTGGCGGTGACGCGGGCGGCGACGACGAGGAGAAGAACGCTTTTGACGTCATCCTCGAAGGATTCGGCGATAACAAGATCGCGGTCATCAAGGTCGTACGTGCGGTCACCGGTCTGGGTCTTAAAGAGGCCAAGGATCTGGTCGAAGGCGCCCCCAGCCCCGTGCTCGAAGGTGCTGCCAAGGATAAGGCTGAAGAGACCAAGACTCAGCTTGAGGATGCAGGTGCGGCAGTCTCTCTCAAGTAGTATTGTCATAATAAACCCAATAACGGTACAATTAAGGTTCGGGCAGCACCGCCCGGACCTTTTTATTTGAGTGGAGGTCTTCGTGATTAAGCTGGTGAACGTCAATAAACACTTTGGGACGAACCATGTTCTCAAAGACATCAACCTCCATATCCCCACGGGACAAAAGGTCGTAGTGATCGGTCCCTCCGGTAGCGGTAAGTCAACTTTGATCCGTTGCATCAATATGCTCGAGAAGCCCAACAGCGGTCAGGTGGTCGTTGATGGCGTCGATCTGATGGCGCCACGCGCCCCGATCGCAAAGGTCCGCCAATCGGTCGCGATGGTATTCCAGTCGTTTAACCTCTATCCCCACAAGACCGTTCTCGAGAATCTCACCCTAGCACCGATCGTGGTCCAGGGTGTTTCGAAAGAAGAGGCAGAAGACAGCGGTATGGCGTATCTGCATCGCGTCGGGCTCGCCGAGAAGTTCGACCAATATCCCGCGCAACTCTCAGGTGGGCAGCAGCAGCGTGTCGCGATCGCGCGCGCGCTCAACATGCATCCCAAGATCCTGCTTTTCGACGAGCCGACCTCGGCGCTCGACCCCGAGATGATACAAGAGGTGCTCGACGTTATCATCGGACTGGCTGCCGAAGGTATCACGATGGTCGTGGTCACCCACGAGATGGGATTTGCAAAAGAGGCGGCGGACCGCGTCGTCTTCATCGATGAAGGTCTGATACTTGAAGATGGACCGCCCGAGCACTTCTTCGAGAATGCGCAGAACGAGCGCACGAAGCTCTTCTTGAGCAAGATATTGCGGTAAGGTGTCAAAGCGCAAAGCGCTGACATAGCGATGTTCGCGATACGTAGGCGAACACAGCGGAAGGTAAGAGGCTAGCAGTGTCTAGCAGAAACGGAGGTAGTATGAAGAAGCTATTACTACTTGGTCTCGTCCTCATTCTCGCATTGAGCGCTTTCGCTCTCACGGGATGTGGAGGAGACGATGCGGTCGAGGACGATCATGCGGTTTCCACGGATACCGAGGAAACAGCTGCCCTTGATCCGGAAGTACAGGCAATCAAGGATCGCGGAGTACTCCGCGTCGGCGTCAAAAGTGACGTTCCCGGATTCGGCCTTCTCAATCCCGCGACCAACGAGTTCGAGGGACTTGAGATCGAAATGGCCCATGCATTAGCCGAGGAGATCATCGGCGATGCGAGTGCGGTCGAGTTCACCCCGGTGACCGCTGATACGCGCGGAACGCTGCTTGACAATGGTCAGATTGACATGGTCATCGCAACGTTCACCATCAAGCCCGAGCGTCTTGAGCAATGGAACTTCACCGCGCCGTACTATACCGACGCGGTCGGCCTGTTGGTCAATAAGGACTCAGGCGTCAACAGCCTCGAGGACCTCAACGGAAAGAAGATCGGCGTCGCATTGGCTGCAACCTCCAAGGATGCGGTCGAGGCTGCCGGAGCTGAAGAAGGATGGACGTTCGAGTTCGTCGAGTTCAACTCATATCCTGAGATCTCAACGGCACTTGCCGCCGGTCAGATCGATGCATTCAGTGTGGATCGCTCGATCCTTCGTGGATATCTCAATACCGATCGTGTGCTGCTCGATGACGAGTTCAGCCCACAGGATTATGGTATAGCGACCAAGCTGTCCAACACCGGTCTCGCAGCGTACGTCGATCAATTCATCTCTGACATCAAGTCCGATGGAAGACTTGATGAGTGGATCAAGACGTTCAATATCTAAGGTAGGAAGTTTGGCAACTGACTAATGGGAGATACACTCACGTCACTCGCTTTGATGTTCTCGCCCGATAAATGGGCATCGCTGTTCGACAACGGCATGAATCAATTATGGGCGGGATTTCGTATCACCTTTTTTGCCGCATGCGGAGGGCTGGTGCTCGCACTGGCCCTCGGCATCGTTTTCGGTGTGCTCTCCGCGTCGCATTGGAAGATCGCACGCGGTATCACCCGCGCTTACGTCGAGTTCTTCCAGAACACGCCGCTTCTTCTGCAGGTGGTGTTCCTCGGCTTCGGACTACCCATCGTGTGGCCCGCAGCCGGTCGCTTCCTATCGAATGCCGCTTCGGCCTTGCTTCCCTGGTCAAACACCGGTTTTTTGATGATCGCCGGTATCTTGGGAGTGGGGATCTATCATGGCGCATATATCTCCGAGGCGGTCCGCGCCGGTATCCAATCCATCTCGAAGGGACAGCTTGAGGCGTCTCTGTCCCAAGGTATGAGCTACATTCAATCGATGCGCTACATCGTTATACCGCAAGCGCTTCGCGTGGTGCTTCCGCCGCTGACCAATCAGGCGGTCAACCTCGTCAAGAACACCTCGGTTCTCATGGTCATCGGGGTCTATGACCTGATGCTCTCAGGAAAAGCGGTCCAAACGACCCTGAACAATCCCGGGCCGGTATTCTTGACCGTCATGCTCATGTATTTCGCCATGTGCTATCCGCTCGCACTGCTCTCGAAATATCTTGAAGACAGAGCGGAGGTGAATGCCTGATGGTCGAGACTGCGACTTCTGTTTGGGGCATGCTCACCACTCCGTGGTTCTGGTCATCGCTGTGGTCCGGACTGCAGCTGACGATCATCATCGCGCTGTCCTCTATCGCCTTAAGTTTCGTATTCGGGATCGTCGTCGGAGTTGCTCGCTTCTCGAAGATCCTCGTTCTCAGCCAGATTGCGACGGTGTATATCGAAGTCCTTCGCAATATTCCGCTGATGCTCGTCATCCTTGCTTGTTTTCTCGTATTCCAACTCAAAGATATGGCAGCCGCGATCACCGGGCTGACCGTATTTACCACCGCTGTCGTCGCCGAGATCGTTCGCGGTGGACTCAATTCGATATCAAAGGGCCAATGGGAAGCCGCACGCTCCCAAGGCATGACCTATATACAGATCCTGCGCTATATCGTTCTACCACAGGCGGTCGTCAAAATGATACCGCCGATGGTCTCCCAGTTCGTGACCGCGATCAAAGACTCATCGTTCGCGATGTACATCGGAGTGTTCGAACTGGTACGACGCAGTGATGTGCTCAAATCCCTGTTCACCAATGTCAACCAGATCCTGGCCATCTACGCGGTCGTCGCGATGATCTATTTCGTGGTCAACTTCATATTGTCATCTTACGCGCGATACCTGCAGAAGAAGATGTCTGTAGGGCGCGGAGCCATCGGGTCATAGAGAGGTAGAATTATGTCAGTCGGAGCAAAACTTGCCACATTACGCGAGTCACACGGTCTGAGCCAAGAAGAGCTCGCCAACCGCTCGGGATGTGAGCTCGCCACGATCGTCGCTATTGAGAATGGGTCGGTCATTCCCTCTCTTGCGCCGCTGATCCAGCTGACTCGCGCGTTGGGTGTCCGCCTCGGTACGATACTGGATGACGATAAAGGACTCGGTCCGGTCGTGACCACAGCCGCCGCGCTCGGCATGAAGGAGAAGGTCGCCAACCTGGAGACCGGTACCGCTGATGCGCCGCTTGATTTCTACTCGCTTGCCGAAGGCAAGATCACGCGTCATATGAATCCGTTCCTTATCGATGTTGCGCCAAATCAACATCGCGATCTTGACACCCATGAGGGTGAGGAGTTCATCCACGTGATGGATGGGCTGCTCGAGATCGAATACGGAAAGGACACGTTCGTGCTCGAACCGGGCGACTCGATCTATTATGATTCGATCGTTCCGCACCAGGTCAGGTGTGCCGGTGATGAGCCGACCCGCATCCTAGCATGCGTCTACGCTCCCGCATAAGCGCATCCCACGCAGCATTCAAGCTGAACGCATCCTCACATAGATAGGTGAATTGAGATGGAACAACTGCACACCGACCTGTCCATAGGTCAGTACTTCGAACAGACCGTTGCCGAGCATCCCGACCGTGACTTCATCGTCATGCCCGATCGCGGTTTGCGCTGGAGCTATGCCCAATTCAACGAGAGGGTCGACGATCTGGCCAAGGCGTTGCTTATAAACGGCATCAGTGCGGGCGACCACGTCGGCATCTGGGCGCGTAACGTGCCTGACTGGATGACGTTCATGTTCGCGACCGCCAAGATCGGCGCCGTGCTCGTAACCGTCAACCCGGTCTATAAGAGCCACGAGCTCGCCTACGTGATCAAACAGGCCGATCTCAAAGCGCTCGCCATCATCGACGCTTATCGCGACGTCGACTATGTCAAGGTACTGCGCGAGCTTATCCCCGAGTCGATGACCGATGAGCGTGGCGCGCTGCAAAGCGCCGAATACCCTCAACTGAAGATGCTGATCTATCTGGGCCCCGAGAAGTACAAGGGATTCTTCTCGATGCCCGAACTCTTACTGCTCGGTGAGCATACCGATGATGCGGATCTGCGCGCGGCGGTCGCTGCGACCGATCCCGATGATGTGGTAAACATGCAGTACACGTCCGGCACGACCGGATTTCCCAAAGGGGTCCAGTTGACCAGCCGCAACATCCTCAACAACGGGTTCTACATCGGTGAGCGCCAACGTCTGACCGGCGAGGATCGGGTGTGTCTGCCGGTCCCGCTCTTCCATTGCTTCGGTTGCGTGCTCGGTGTGATGGCGATCCTGACCCATGGGGCGACCACGATCCTGCTCGAGGAATTCAATCCGTTCCTGGTGCTTGCCGCGGTCGAGAAGGAAAAGGCGACCGCACTCTACGGAGTGCCCACGATGTTCATTGCCGAGCTCGAGCATCCCGCGTTCGATCAGTTCGATCTTTCCAGTCTGCGCACCGGTATCATGGCAGGTTCGCCCTGCCCGGTCGATATCATGAAGCGCGTCATTAACGATATGCACTGCAAGGACATCACGATCACCTATGGACTGACCGAGGCGAGCCCCGCGATGACGATGAGCGATGTGACCGATCCGCTCGAGGCACGCTGCGAGACGGTCGGTAAGAAGATGCCGATCAGCGAAGTGCTCATAGTCGATCCCGAGACCGGTAAGGAGTGCCCACCGGGTGTGCCGGGTGAGTTGTGCGCCCGTGGCTACAACGTCATGAAGGGCTACTACAATATGCCCGAGGCGACCGAAGAGGCGATCGACGAGGAAGGCTGGCTCCACAGTGGGGATCTGGGCACCATCGATGAGCAAGGCTACTACCGCATCACCGGTCGCATCAAGGACATGATCATCCGTGGTGGCGAGAATATCTATCCGCGTGAGATCGAGGAGTTCCTCTATCCACTCGAAGGAGTCAAGGATGTGCAGGTCGTCGGTGCGCCCGATGAGAAGTATGGCGAGATCGGTGCCGCGTTCATCATCCGCAATCCGGACTCAGATCTCAGCGCCGATGAGGTTCGTGAGTTCTGTTACGACAAGATGGCACGCTACAAAGCGCCGAAATATATCTGTTTCGTTGACGAGTTCCCTATGACAGGCTCGGGCAAGGTCAAGAAGTTCGTGTTGCGTGATCAGATCGCCGTGTGGCTCGAGGACGGGACGGTCGAACCTGCACCTACCTACAAGCTGACACCGTAATGAGACAGTAGGGTCGGTTCCTTTTGTCCCAAAATAGATGAGTGCGATACCTGATCAACAGGGTCGATCAGTATTGTTGTACTGTGTGGCAAAAGGAACCGACCCTACTGTCTTGCGACTGTCTCGCTACTGTGGCAAAAGGAACCGACCCCGCTGCCACGCTATCGGCACATGAATACGCTATGCGCATGTAGTATACTCATACAGTTACAAAAGTACTCATAGAGGCACGAAGGAGTAAGAATATGAGCGATCAGGATTTCTTTTTCGACGATGAAGTAGTCGAAGAGGTCGATGACAAAGCGCTGGAAAAAGCGAAAAAAGCCAAGGAGAAAGCGGCACGTGACGCGAAAGCGCTCAAAGACTCAAGGATCGATGATCCGATCTCCGGTCCGACGATCACCGCGACTATCGCCGGTCTGGCAGCGGTCATCGCGCTGCTCATCGGTATCATCGGTGGAATATTCATCGGTCGCGCGCTCGTGCCGAGCACTCCGGCCGTCACCAACACGCAAGGTAGCGGTGGCTCCGGTATGGGCGGCATGGGCGGGGAGGGTACCGCACCGATATTGACCGACGAGCAGATGCAGCAAGGTATGCCCGCGGGGCATCCCGATGTCAGCGGTGGCACGGAAGAAGACGCTGCGGGAGCCGACGATGCGACCGCTGGTGATGACGCGACCACGGGTGACGAGGCTGTCGAATAGCGGTCATCGAGACCGGTCGATAGGGGTTGAGAGAGTTCTATGGCAATCGATAAATCAAACAGTAAACCGTGGGTGAAGATCACGGTGTGGGTGTTGACCATCGCGTTGATGTTCGCGTTCATGGGGACCGGTGTGTGGTTCCTGATCGCCAACGCGGGTTACCTGTTCAGTACCGATCACTACGACGAATCGCAAACGAGTCCGCAAGAAGAGTATGAGGTCAGCGACGAGGATATGATCCGCGCATACGAGCAGCAGATCGACAGTCTGGAGATCGAGGTCGCCGCGGGTGCGACCGCCGAGAAACAAGAACTGCTCGCCGGCATGAGCGCTTCCTACGCATACTGGCTCTATCAGCGTGGTGATGTAGCCGACTTCGGTCGAGCGATAGAGCTTTTGGAACGTGCGATCGAACTCGATCCCGCGAACCACCAAGAGAGCGGTGATATTCTCATCGGTCAACTTCAAGGCGCTTTGAACGAATAGCGCGTTTCGCGCGTAAGGGGTTTTCATTGTTCGGTATCAGTGGAATAGAACTATTCATAATACTTGCCGTTGGATTTCTCATCTTCGGTCCCGAAGAGATGCCGAGGATCGGGCGCATCATCGGTCAAGGGTTGCGCATGTTCAATGATGCGCGCCAGGAGGTCGAGGATGTGATCACGACCGAGATCCTTCGCCCGGAAGATGCGCAGATGCTCAAAGATCCCTTCGGTATGAAGGAGATGCAAAAAGACCTCCAAAAGACGGTCAACCAGATCTCAGATCCCAAATACAAGCCGGTACCGAAAGGTGCCGGTATGCGTGTTTCGACCGATGGCACCGCTCCAAAGCCCCGTCCGGAGGTCGTCGAGCTCGAGTCGGTCGTACCAAGTGTCGAGGATCTGCACGAAGAAGCGGCAGAGGAGGAGCCGAAGGCTCCGGTCACGATCGATACCGCTGACGCCGCCTCTATCTGGGGTGCGACCACCTTGCTCTCTGCACATGAGGACACCGCTGACGCGGGGCACGAGAGCGAAACACTCGTTGAACTCGAGAGCGAAGAGGTCGACGATGCCCGTTAATCCACGGGTGATGCCATTCACCAAGCATTTCATCGAACTACGCAAGCGGTTCATCTATATATTGATTGTTTTCTTCTTGTTCCTTATTTTGTTCTATCAAGAGTATTTCTACGTCCGCATAATGGACTTGCTTCTCTATCCGTTAGGTGACATACTCCCAGAGAGCGGTCTGGTCGCACTCGGACCCTTCGAGTTGCTCACATTCCGTTTCAAGGTGGCGATCTACTCGGCGCTCGTTGCGTCGAGCCCGGTCATCTTCTATAACATATTCGCGTTCTTCATGCCGGCGTTCAAGAAACAGGAGCGCAAGTGGCTTTTTCCGACCGTCGCCGCTGCCGTCCTGCTCTTCTTGGTCGGTGTCGCCTTCGCGTACTTCATCATTTTGGGTTCGACTTTCGAGTGGCTCTTCGCGCAAGGCGCGGGCGCGGTCCACGCGCTGCCTTCGGCAAATCTGTATCTGTCCGGGATCGCGCTGCTTCTCGTCGGCTTCGGTCTGGCATTCGAGCTTCCCTTGGTCGTGTTCTACCTGATCGGGTGGGGAGTGATCCCCTTCGACACTCTTGTCAAAGGATGGCGCTTCGCGGTGGTGGGTATCATGGTCGTGGCGGCGATCGCCACACCGGACTGGTCTCCGATCACGATGGGTGGACTCTCACTTGCCATGCTGGCGCTCTACTTCGCCGCGGTGGGTCTGGCACGAGTGGTATTCGCCGAGAAGATCAAGCAACAACGCATCGAGCAGGCTGAATACGAGGCGATGTATGCCGACACCGATCTGACCGAAGAGCAAGACCTCGATCTGCCCAAGAACTTCGACACGCTCTCGCGCACCGAGCAGATGATCGCTCGCGGTCAAGCCCAGCACAAGGCGCATACCACAAAGTAGGCATCATGCATGAGATGGGGATAATGAGCGACGTGCTCATCACTTGCGAGAACATCGCGCGTGAGGCGGGTAAGTCACGCATCACCCATATCGCGCTCACGATCGGGGAGCTGACCGACATCCAAGATTTTGCGCTCGAATTTGCGTTCGAGGCGCTCGCTCCACAGACCATTGCCAAGGACGCCACTCTCGAAATGACCTTTATCTCACCACAATCGCGCTGCAACGCTTGTGGTAAGGTATATGAGCACGATCGGTTCACGATGCTCTGCCCGGAGTGCGGCAGTTTCGAAGTCGTGCTGTTGAGCGGACGTGAATTGCAGATCGATTCGATCGAGGCAGAAGACGAGGAGGAGGCAGCCGATGACGACGATTGATGTCAAGACCCCTATCCTAGACCTTAATGAGAAGCTTGCGACGTCCAATCGCAAGCGTTTTGATGATAACGGCGTGTTCGTGGTCGATCTGATGGCTGGTCCCGGTGCGGGCAAGACCTCGACGATCCTGGCGACGATCGATGCTCTACGCGATGATTACAATATTGCGGTCATCGAGGGCGATATCGCCAGTAGCGTCGATGCCGAGAAGATAAAAGCATGCGGGATCCCGGCGGTCCAGATCAACACCGGTGGCGCGTGCCATCTCGAAGCCAATATGATCCAACGCGCGATCGAGGTCCTTGATCTCGAAGATCTCGATCTCATCATCCTCGAGAACGTCGGAAACCTCGTGTGCCCGACCGAGTTCGATCTGGGCGAGCATGCCAAGGTGATGATACTGTCTATCCCCGAAGGACATGACAAACCCTACAAGTACCCCAACATCTTCCAGATCTCGCAAGCGATCATACTCAACAAGTACGACACGCTGCCGGTCTTCGACTTCAACGAGGAGGAGTTCGAGAGTCAGGTCAAGACGCTCAACCCGAAGGCACCCCTGTTCAAGATGGCATCCACAAAAGGTGAGGGTGTAGAGCCGTGGATCGAATGGCTGCGCGAGC
>WRDL01000004.1 GCA_009784095.1 Coriobacteriia bacterium
ACTCCCCTCACAATCGAATCGATCGATTCTGCCGCACAGTCAGGCAGACCAGCACTTCCCTGGTGGGATATCGTTCGCTTCGCATCAGCCGCTCTTCTTACCGCGATCGGGATCTTGGCCGATCTTCCGGAATCGGTCGCGATCGGTCTTTTCGTCATCGCGTATGTACTCGCCGGTTACAAGATCATCGCCAAAGCGATCCGCAACATTGCGAAGGGAAAGATCTTCGATGAGAACTTCCTTATGGTCGTCGCCAGTATCGGCGCATTCGCTATACGCGATTTCGAGGAAGCGGTCACCGTGCTCATCTTCTTCGGGGTCGGAGAGCTGTTACAGGATCGCGCGATTGCGCGCTCGAAACGCAGTATCGCCGCATTGATGGATATACGCCCAGAGCAGGCTTTCTTGGTCGGTGACGAAGGGACAATCACCGAGATCCATCCCGATCAGATCCCTGTCGGATCGCTCATCCAGGTCCGCCCGGGTCAGCAGATTCCACTCGACGGGGTCATCGTCGAAGGAAGTACCTTCCTCGACACACGGGCGTTGACCGGGGAGTCGGTACCTCGATCGGCGACGGTGGGGACCGAGGTGCTCAGTGGTTCAGTCAACCTAGAGAGCACGTTGCTCATCGAGACGACCGCCCCCTTCGGACGATCGGCCGCCTCACGTATCTTGGATCTGGTCCAGAACGCACAGAACAAGAAGGCACAATCGGAGCAGTTCATCACGCGATTCGCACGCATCTATACCCCCGTGGTACTTGGTATCGCAGTACTTGTCGCGCTTATCCCTCCCCTGTTGGGTATGGGACCGTGGCAGGACTGGTTCTATAACGCGTTGGTGTTTCTCGTCATTTCCTGCCCCTGCGCGTTGGTCATCTCGATCCCACTCAGTTTCTTCGGTGGTATCGGAGGTGCGTCCCGACACGGTATCCTCGTTAAGGGTGGAAATTATCTGGAGGCGCTCGCACAGACCAAGGTCATGGTGCTCGACAAGACCGGTACCTTGACTGCCGGAAATTTTGTGGTCACATCTCTTGAGCCGACTGCAGGGATCAACGAAGTGGATCTCCTTACTTGGGCGGCAAGCGCCGAAGCTCATTCATCGCACCCGATCGCACGATCGATCCTCGCCTACGCACATCAACGCGGTCTTGAGATCGACGATCCTCGCAAAGTCAGCGAATACGCCGGCCAAGGTATCGTCGCAACGCTTCGAGACAGCGAGATCATCGTGGGAAGCCGTGATCTTCTCGTCAGCCATGGGATCGCTGATGTGCCTCACCTTGCCGATGTGTCGGTGTTCGTAGCGCGCGGCGGACGATACGTCGGTTCGATCATCATCGAGGATGAGATCCGCCCCCACACCGCCCAAGCGCTTCAAGAGGTCAGAGGTCAAGGTGTCGAGAAGCTCATTATGCTGACCGGTGATGGCACCAAAGAGGCTGATCTCGTGGCATCGCGTGTCGGTATCGACGAGGTCCATGCGGAACTTCTCCCCGAGGATAAGATCACCGAGCTCGAGAAGGTGCTGTCGATGGTGACCCCACCCGCGCGGGTGGCGGTCGTCGGGGATGGAATCAATGATGCTCCGATGCTCAGTCGCGGTGATATCGGCATCGCGATGGGCGGCATGGGATCCGAAGCGGCGATACAGGCGGCAGACATCGTCATCATGAACGACGATGTGTCCAAGCTGAGTACCGCAATCAGGATCGCACGACGGACCAAGCAGATCGTCACACAGAATATCGTCTTAGCCTTGGGCATCAAACTCGCCATCATGGCGCTCGCGATCTTGGGGATCACCTCGATCTGGTTCGCGATCTTTGCCGACGTCGGGGTCGCGCTCATCGCGCTTGCCAATGCACTGCGCGCCTCGCGCGTCTAGTCTATTTCTTCGATCTCGAAATTCGGCAGCTCGACGCTCTGCTCATCGAGCTCGATCATGTCGTCTGCTATGACGAGTTCGGTGTCATCGGATTCGAGGATCTCGCCGACCTCAAGGATCTTGGGGCGTGGTCCTTCTTCGAACTCTTGGACCCCGCGAAGCGCTCGATTTATCGCACGTGTGCGGGTACCCACGATACGATCGATGGTATTGTCTGCGGTCTGGAGCTGCTTGTGAGCGAGAGCGAGTTGCTTCTCGAAATCCTCGAACGCCTTTTTCACATCACGCAGCGTATCCCATACCTCTTGTGAGCGCTGCTCGATAGCCAGCGTCTTAAAGCCCATCTGCAGCGACATGAGGAATGCGGAGAGCGTCGTCGCGCCTACCACGGTGACCTTGTATTTTTCTCTCAGCTCCTCGAAGAGCGCGACATTTTGCACGACCTCGGCATACAGACCTTCGGTCGGTAGGAACAACAGAGCGAAATCGGTCGTTTTTGGTGGCACGATGTATTTGTCACAGATATCCTTCGCGCTGACGCGGATCGCCTGGGTCAGTGACTTGCGCGCTTCTTCGATCGAGATCTTGTCCTCGGCGTTCAACAGACGGTTGTAGTCCTCGATCGGGAACTTCGAGTCGATCGGCAGGAGAAGCGGTACATCCCCGCTTCCGGGGAACTTGACCGCGAACTCGACACGCTTATGATCGTCTATCTCAACGTTGACCTCGTACTGGCTGGGCGCCAAAATATCGGAGAGGAGCTTCTCGAGGCGAACCTCACCGTAGGTCCCGCGCTCTTTGACATTGGTCAGCGCGTTGCGCAGGCTCTTGGTATCCGCCGCGAGATTCTTCATCTCGCCCAAGCCTTTCTGTACGCTTTCGAGTTGCTTGCTCACTAGCTCGAACGATTGTGCCAAACGGTTCTCGAGGGTCTGCTGCAGCTTTTCATCGACCACCCCTTGCATCTGCTCGAGGCGTTTCTCGTTGCTCTCTTGAAGTGCGTTCATTTTGCTTTCAAGGGTCTCATTGATCTTATCCGCGTTCTCGATATTGCGATTCTGCATCGACTCCAGGCGCATGTCGAGCTGTCCTTGGAGTTCGCGCATCTGCGCATTCGTTTCCGCGCGACTCTCGGT
Source organism: Coriobacteriia bacterium (assembly GCA_009784095.1). Taxonomy (GTDB): domain Bacteria; phylum Actinomycetota; class Coriobacteriia; order WRKU01; family WRKU01; genus WRDL01. The sequence goes on from WRDL01000004.1 coordinate 3,030, forward strand.
CAGGGTGCGTTGAACACTTCCCTGGATCATGTCGAATCGTTCGAACTGCTGTGTCGTGCTCGACGCGATCTGTTGCTGCACTCCTTCGCGTTGTGCGTCGGCTGATCGCTGTAAAAGATCGGCGATCTCGCCCTCGCCACTCTTTTTCCTGCCCCAAAGCACTAAAGCGACAAGAGCGATGAGCAATACGATTGCTATACTCAGCAACACCAGTAGAATCAGATCCATCAATTACCTCCTCGAAAGACCGTACCGTTGATCGCTTCTTAGTATACCCATGGGGAGGTCCACACGACAAAGGAGGCATCGAACAGAACGGCAACAATTTTTGCGATGAGTGCGGAGAATTGGTCGAGGAGCTTGAACGCGAGTTCGACCATGCTACTATAGTGCGCATGAAATATTCGCTGACAAAGCCCCAGGACATCTCGCGCATGTGCTTCGTGTGTGGCGAGGAGAATCCTCTGAGCCTTCATGCCAAGTTCTACGAGACGGATGAAGGGGAACTGGTCGGCATTTTCGAGACCGGCGAGCAGCATCAGAGTTATCCCGGGCGTGTCCATGGAGGAGTGTCTGCCGCCATACTCGATGAGATCATCGGTCGTTCCGCCATGATCATCGATCCCGATATGTGGGGTGTGACCGTCGAGCTGACCACAAAATATCGCAGGCCCGTTCCCTATGGACGACCGATCACCGCACGCGGAAGGATCACGCGTGAGCAGTCCCGTATGTTCGAGGGGACCGGCGAGATCGTGCTTGATGACGGGACCGTCGCGGTAGAAGCAAAGGGACGTTATCTCAAGTTACCCCTTGAATCGATCAACCAATCAGACGATAATGACGTTGCGGAAGAGATGCGAGCAGATACCCGACCCATGCCACGAACTTTGGAGATAGGATCATGTCGATAGAATACCGACGCACTGAGAAGCCCCCGCTTCCCTCGCGTGCGACTCGTAAGAAAAAGACCGACCAAGCTGAGAAGGACACGCAGCGCAGTGTTGCGCGCGCCGAAATGGCCGAGGCGCGCGAAGAGGCGAAAAAGAACGCCCCAAAGAAACGCAACTGGGTAAGTCTCCTTTTGTTGTTATTGGGTCTGTCCTTGATGGGCTATGCGCTCTGGCAACTGGGTACTATCGCATGGAAATACTACTCTGCCGATAGAGTGTATTCCGCGATCACCGAGGAGTTCGCTCCGCCGGTTGAAGAGGTCGTCGACGACTATGAGGCGACACTTGATGCCGCCCGAAAACGTATCATCGATTTCGAAGGACTGCGCTCTATGAATCCCGATATCGTGGCTTGGATCTTCATTCCCGGTACCCGTATCGACTACCCGGTCGCGCACACCGATAACAACGATTTCTATCTCAACCATGACTTCGAGGGTAACCCCTCGGACGGAGGAAGCATCTTCCTTGAAACGCTGAACAGTCCGGATTTTACCGATATGGACTCGAGGATCTACGGGCACAATATGTTCGACGGCTCGATGTTCGGTCAACTGCCTCGTTATCGCAAGCCTGATTTCGCTCAGTACTATACCAATCTATTCCTCTACACACCGAACGAGACGATCGAGTATCGGCTGATCGATCAAGGTCTGATCGCTCCCGACCAACTGCACCCGGTGGAAAGTGATAATCCGAACGACCGGTTCCTCACCTTGGTGACCTGCGAGTATGACTTCGATGATGCGCGATTTTTCATCAGGGTCAACCGGATTGCCCGTTTCCTCCCGGGAGGCGAACCGCTCGGCGAGGCGCTACCGAACGAAATCCCGACATCGGGGACCGAATAGCGCGAAGAGCGTCTCGTGGATCGAACCCCGCGCTGCGGGAGTTCGTTTGCGTGCTACGTATACGCGCTACATGTGATGCCAGGAAAAAGTCTGCGGATCAGGTCCAATGCGCGTGTCCTGATTCAGTGAGTCGATGATCTTCATCTCTTCGGCGGTAAGCTCGAAATCAAATATCTGTGCATTTTCGAGAATGTGCTGAGGGTTCGTCGACTTGGGGATGACCGCGAAGTTGTGCTGGATCGCCCAGCGCAACGCGATTTGTGATGGCGTCTTGTCGTGCGTGCGTGCGATCTGATCGATCTCGGCGATCTTTACCACTTCACCCTTGATGAGCGGTGCCCACGTCTGCACCAGTATCTGATGGTTCCAACAATAGAGCACAAGTTCTTCGCGTGTGAACCGCGGATGCAGTTCGATCTGGTTGACCATCGGGGTGACGTGTGCGTGTGCCTGAAGTTGTTCGAGATGCTCGATCTGGAAGTTCGAGACACCGATCACGTGAATCTGTCCGGCCGTATAGAGGTGTTCGAGCGCACGCCAGGTCGAGCGCAACGTCTCATGGATCGGCCAATGGATCAGGTACATATCGAGATAATCGGTGTCGAGCGCGAGTAGCGTGTCCTCGAACGCGCGAATGGTGTTCACATAACCTTGCTGGTCATTCCAAAGCTTACTGGTCAAAAAGACATCCTCACGCGGCATCCCGCACTGCTTGAGCGCGGTGGCGATCGATCGCTCATTGCCATAGAACGATGCCGTATCGAAACTACGATAGCCCGCATCGAGTGCCACGGTCACCGCGTCGATCGTCTCGTTGCCCTCGGCCATCTTATATGTTCCCAGACCGAGTATCGGCAACGCCTCACCATTGGCGAGCGGATAAGCGTACACCTCTTCAGGCTCGACCGGTGGACTGCTCTCTTCCGCGGACGGACCGCTCACATCACGAACACCGGTCGTCTCCTGGCGCTTCGAGCTGACATCGACGACCTCATTGGAAAACACCCCGGTCGAGACGATGTCGTTGAGCGCCTTGATCTCATGCCCTTTGGGAAGCGCGTTGTCGCCGAGAGAGAAATCATCGGAATTGACGAGATAGTTGAACCGTTTGAGAGGAGCCATGAGGATGGAGCCTTGTCGGGCGATATAGTACGCGCCGATCAAGAACGCGATAAGCCATGCGAGGTCTTGGGCGACCGAGAAGAGCGCGTTACCGATGACGGAAGCCTCTCCCATCGCGGTATAGTTCCAAAACACACCGATGAGCGTGGAGAAGATCATTACCAGTACCCCCACCAACGCCCATTGTTTTTGCTTGGCGAAGAACTGTTTGATCGTGAAGTCCTTGCGGGTCCACTTAAATGTGAAGCCCTTTCCTGATCCGATCTGATTCCAATAGAGCCTGTTCGCGTTCATACCGACCCAGAGGCGCACCGCACCCTGGACTACTTGGGCGAGCGCGAGGACCCCGTAATACATCGAGGTCGTGGCATTCTGATCGAGCGTGACGGTCGCAAGGAGATAGGCAGGGAGAAGAGAGGCGACGAACGCGATCACGACGATCGACCATACCCCGTGCACGATCCCCCAGATCTCGGGAAGCGCGAACGCTCCCCAGTTGAAGAAATCGAAGAGCTCGGCGGGATACTCGCCTTTTCCGACCTGCTTGTCGAGCTTGTTTTCCAGATCGATCATGAGTACGGTCTGAACCTCCTCAATCGAAGGGCATTCGAGAGTACTGACACGCTGCTAAGCGACATCGCCGCCGCCGCGATCATGGGATCGAGAAGTGGTCCTCGAAACAGTGCGTAGAGAAGACCTGCCGCGACCGGAATGCCAGCTACATTGTACCCGAACGCCCAAAAGAGGTTCTGCTTGATCGTGCGGATCGTGCGTTTCGACAGTTCGATCGCGGTCGCGACATCCATCAGGTCGCTCTGCATCAAGACGATGTCGGCGCTCTCTATCGCGATATCGGTGCCAGTGCCGATCGCGATCCCCACATCCGAGGTCGCCAGCGCGGGCGCGTCGTTGATGCCGTCGCCTACCATAGCGACCACTCGTCCGCTTTGCTGAAGGCTCTCTATCGCGGCGGCTTTGTCTTGGGGAAGCACCTCGGCCAACACCGAGTCGATGCCGACCGATCGTGCGATCGCGTGCGCGGTACGTTCATTGTCACCGGTGATCATCACGACCGAGATGCCCAGGTCTTTCAGGCGCGCGATCGCGGCCTTGCTGGAGGGTTTCACCACATCTGCTACCGCGATGATGCCGGCAAGCGCTCCGTCGATCGCCACATACATCGGGGTCTTGCCGGATAAGGCAAGTTCCTCGGCGCAGCGCGCGTACTCGGTCGTAATGGTGACTTTCTGGTTGTCCATAAGCGTTGCATTGCCCACGAGTATATGATGGTCACCGCTCGCGCCGACGATCCCCTGCCCGGTGATGGACTCGAAAGAGTCGATCGGTTTAAGCGCTATATCATGGGCGATAGCGTATCGAACGATCGCGTAGCCTACCGGATGCTCGCTTCCTCGCTCGATGCCGGCAGCGTATCCGATGAAGTCCTGCTCGCTTGCGGGAGCAACGGAGTGCTCATGGGTCGCGGTATCATCGCACACGATGATGTCGGTGACCTGCGGTCTTCCTTCGGTAATGGTCCCGGTCTTATCGAGTACGATCGTCTGGATGGAGGCCGCCGCCTCGAGAGGCTGTCCTCCTTTGATCAATATCCCGTGCTGCGCGCCGATACCGGTCCCCACCATTATCGCGGTGGGGGTCGCCAGACCCAAGGCGCAGGGACAGGCGATCACCAGTACCGATATGAGGATGGTGAGCGCGAACGCGAACGTCGCGCCGGCGAGTAACCAGCCTATCGCCGCAATAAGCGCGATCGCGAGTACGATCGGCACGAAATAGCGTGCCACCACATCGGCAAGAGCTGCGATCGGGGCTTTGGATTGTTGCGCTTCTTCAACGAGTTTCGCGATCTGCGCCAGTGCGGTCGCTTCCCCGATGCTCGTCGCGCGTACGACGAGCCTACCCTGGGCATTCAAGCTTGCCGCGTAGACCGGATCGCCGGATGCCTTATCGATCGGCATCGATTCACCGGTCAGCATCGACTCGTCGACGGTGCTGCTCCCCTCGATGACTTCGCCATCGACCGGTATCGTCGATCCCGGTCTTATAAGGACGAGATCACCGATGTTGACCTCATCGACCGGTATTTCGACCTCACGGGTCGTACCACCCTCATCGGTGATGACCCAGGCGGTCTTAGGTGTCAACTCCCGCAGTTTTTTTAGCGCCTCACTGGTACGGCTGGAAGCACGTGCCTCCAAGAGCTTGCCCAGCAAGATGAGTGTGATGATGACGCCGGCGCTCTCAAAATACAGCTGCATCGCCCACATGTGATCGTGTGTGGTCGCAAGCATATAAGTCGCGTAAAGACTGTAGAGAATTGCGGCTGAGGTACCCAGCGCGACCAGAGAGTCCATATTCGGGCTGCGCAACCACAGGGCGCGGAACCCGACATAATAGAATCGCCAGCCCACCGCAACGATGGGAATAGTCAGTAGTATCTGCGCAAGCGCGAAATTCAGCGGATGATGCTCGGGCGAGAGCAGATCGGGAAGGGGAAGGGAGAGAGCGCCTGGGAGCATATGGTGCATTGCGATATAGAGCAGAGGAAGCGCGAAAAGAGCGCTGATGATCATCTTTCTTTTCAGTATCTCGACCTGTCGCGCGGCTTCTTTACGATCTTCGTCGAGCGCGACTGCGACATCGGTGATACGGTCCCATCCATATCCTGTCTTGGTGATGACCGCGCCGATCTGCTCGAGTGAGATCAGCGTGGGATCGAATTCGACGGTCAGTCGATGAGTGGCATAGTTCACCGCCGCGGTCGTGACCCCTTCGCTGTGTGCGACCGCCTGCTCGATACGAGCAGCGCATGCCGCGCACGTCATATTATGGAGTCTGAGGGTCTCTCTCACAACACCTCATTTCCGGGACGGGAGAGTCCGACCCTACTGTCCCACTTTTGCCATATCGGCTTTGTACTGTACGATCGCCTCTCGATACTCATCCATACTCGTACCGAGGATCTGAGTCGCCAGAATAGCGGCGTTCTTCGCCCCATTGATCGCTACGCAGGCGACCGGGACGCCGGTGGGCATCTGTACCATCGACAGGAGCGAATCGAGTCCACCAAGGTCGCTCGTCTTCATCGGAACGGTGATGACCGGCAACGGTGTGAACGCCGCGACCACACCACCGAGGTGAGCGGCCTTTCCCGCCGCCGCGATGATCACCTTGATCCCGCGATCGGCAGCGGTCGAAGCCCACTCGTGTACCTTATCGGGATTGCGATGAGCGCTCGCGACCAACATCTCGTGCTCAACTCCCAGTTCATCGAGTTGATCGGCGCATTGCTGCATGACATCCCTATCGGATACGCTGCCCATAACAATACCTACCAGCGGTGAACCCATTATCTACTCCTTACATTCGATCCTCGCAACCGTCACCAAACAGAATTCTTTTCTCATCACTGTCGAGCGCCGCACGCGCCTCATCACGGATGTTGTTGACTCCGATGAAGAACTGGCGCATCATCGCGACCAGAAGGTAGCGCCCCTTCGGCGAAAGCGTGATGAGGTCCGCATCGTAGCGGTCGAACGCACCGACCGCTCGCATATAGGTCATCTCGACCGGCAGGCCTGCCTCGATACGCACACCGAAGTCCTCTTTGAACTGCGCGCGATCGAGACTGAGTCCGAAAAAGCCCATCAAGAATCGATACCGCATCAGATCGCGGATATCGAATTGGTGTAGATGCGTCACACCGGTCTTGCCGACCGCGATCCGCTCGCAATACTCGGCCAGCGAGAAGGTGTTGACGAGCAACTTCGAGTCGACAAAACTCATCGCGCCGCTCCCGATACCGATGTACTCCTCATAATCGATGATGTATTCATCGATCATCTGGTCTGACGCCCGCGAGAATGCCCACGCGGTCGCCGGCTCGAAGGCGCTGGCGAGCTCTTGGCAGATCAGTTGGTAGTACTGCGCCTCGCGTTCGTAACTCACACGCCCGACCGTCGCCGCCAGTTGCGCCTCGACCACCGGAGATGCCATGAGCGGATAAAACGTCGTCTGATCACACCCGCTTTCAATGACCAGGTCACAGTCGGTTCGCAGCATCTGCTCGGTCTGCGACGGGAAGTTGAAGATCATATCGACGTTGAGATTTCCGAAGGCCCCTTTGATGTCTTGAATGCTCTCGAGTATCGACTCGCCCGAACCGTACTTATCATAGCGATCCATCTGGGCGAGCAGGCCGTCATCGAATGATTGGACCCCGACGCTCATGCGGTCGACACGATCGGTGAGCGGACCGATCCACTTCTCGGTCAGATGATTGGGGTTGGTCTCACACGACACCTCTTGAATATCGAAGAGCTGCTTTGCCAGATCGATGGTAGCGACCAGCTCGTCGATATGCACGGTCGGAGTGCCACCACCGATGTAGAGGGAGGCGAAGTTGTAGCCTCGATCGGCGACGAGTTTCATCTCGGTGCGTAGATGCTTGAAATAGTGCTCGGCGCGTGTTCGGTCGTAGGGAAAACGATTGAACGAGCAGTAGGGGCAAAGACGCTCGCAGAACGGCACATGAGCATAGAGCATGTACGTTTTACTCTGGTCAGGTTCGGGCAACCTGATCAGATCGGTCGGCGTCAGCGTCAACAGACGATCGTTCTCGCGCGTCATGACCGCGCTTAGAAGGCGCTCGGCAATCATATCCTTTTCCTTGTCACTACGTTCCTTACGTCCATGCGCCGATGACCATCGACGTGAGCGAGCCTATCAGGTATCCTTGTCGATCAGCGCTTTGAGCCCGATGTCCCTTCGTGTGAACGCGCCGTCGAAATGGATGCGATCTACGGCATCATAGGCGCGCCTCATCGCTTCCTCGAAGGTGGGGGCGAGCGCGGTCACGTTCAGAACACGTCCGCCACAGGTGTGCGCTACACCCTGCTCATCACGCGTCGTTCCTGCGTGATAGACGGTCACTCCGTCGATCGTCTGCGCGTCCTCGATCCCCGTGATCGGAAATCCTGTCTCGCAGCTGGCCGGATACCCTCCGCTTGCCATCACGACTGAAACGCCATCGAGATCATCCCAGTCGAGCTCGATCTCACGCAAGCGACCTTCCGCGGTCGCGTAGAGTACCTCGGCGACATCGCTGCTGAGCCGCGGCAGAAGCACCTGGGTCTCGGGGTCTCCGAAACGTACATTGAATTCGAGTACTTGCGGACCGTCCTTGGTCAGCATGAATCCCCCGTACAGTACTCCACGGTATGGGATGTCTTCGGCGACAAGTGCGTCGGCGACCTGTTGCATGATGCCGACCATCTCCTGATAGGTCGCATCACTGACCAGCGGGACCGGTGAATAGACACCCATCCCTCCGGTATTGGGACCCGTGTCCCCGTCACCGACCCGTTTATGGTCTTGCGAGGGAGCCATCGCAACGACCGTCGCACCATCGACGAAACAGATCACCGAGCACTCCGGACCTGCCAGGCATTCCTCGATGACGACCTTGTCACCGGCCTCGCCGAAACGGCCGTTGAAGCTGTCATCGATCGCGTCGCGTGCCTGCTCAATCGTCGTTGCGACCGTCACGCCTTTTCCGGCGGCGAGACCATCGGCCTTGATGACGACCGGTGCTCCCATCTCATCGAGGCAGGCGATCGCTTCATCGCGCTCGTCACTCTCGAACACATGGTAGGCCGCGGTCGGAATATCGTTGCGTGCCATGAAATCTTTACTGAACTGCTTGGATCCCTCAAGTTGGGCTGCAAGTTGATCGGGTCCGAACACAGGGATCCCCACTTTGCGGACCGCGTCAGCGACCCCGGCGACCAGTGGCGCTTCAGGACCGACCACGACGAAGGTGATGTCATTGTCCTCGACATAGTCGGCGACTGCACGGGGATCCTCGATATCGAGTGAGATGTTGATCGTTCTCGGCTCGCCTGCCGTGCCTCCGTTGCCCGGCGCGACCTGGATCGCATCGACGTGTGGCGATTTCGCCAGTTCATGGACGAGTGCATGCTCGCGCCCGCCACCACCCAATACCAGGACTTTCAGCTCATCTATACCCATGGGGTGCTCCTTTGCGAGATCATTATTCATTGTGAATCAGCCTCTACCATTGTAGCGAAAACCCGTCGGGAGATCGTGGGGTAAAACCGGTCTATCACTGATGGATCAGACGAGCTTACGCGCAGCGAAGGGGACTTCAAGACCATGCGAGACCATGAGATCCTCGTCGCTCATGATTTGGCGCGCGGGACCATGGGCGACTACCCTGCCCTCATCGAGCACCAGAGCCGTGTCGCACATTGCCCAGGCAAGATCCATATCGTGGGTCGCGATCATCAATGTGATATCGAGACCGGATACCAGGTCGGTCATCTCGCGCTTCGCGCGCGGATCGAGGTTCGAAGTCGGCTCGTCAAGTACCAGGACCGCCGGCTCCATCGCCAGTACCGCGGCGAGCGCGGCACGTTTCTTCTGGCCATATGATATATGCATGCCCGGCTTGTCGCGTAGCTCACTGATCCCCATCGCTTCAAGTACCACGTCGACGCGTCGCGCGACTTCGTCAGCGGACAGTCTCATATTGAGTGGTCCGAACGCGATATCGTCACCGATGTTCGTCATGAAGAGCATGTTATCCGGATCTTGGAATACCACTCCGACCCGCGTACGCACCTCGTGGACCGTCTCATCGGTGATCGGCACATCCTCGATGGCGACCGTCCCGCTCTGGGCGAGCGTGATCCCATTAAGATGGCTGATCAGAGTCGATTTGCCCGCGCCGTTCGGTCCCAAAAGCGCGACGCGTCTCCCATGCTCGATCAAGAACGAGACACTGTCAAGCGCTTGCGTCCCATCGGGGTAGCGAAAGCTCAGGTCGGTAACTTCGATGGCGTTCGCGTCACAGTGCATAGGTACCGTCGCCTTTCATTCGAGCCGATATGATCGGTTCCTTTTGCTTCATTTTCGTGACAGGAGGGTCCGACCTTCCTGTCCCCCCTTATCTGCTTGAGGTAAAGTTCCGTCGTAACCGCGTGAGAGCATCGCGTCATGGATCTGTTCGCCGCGCTCATACGCACGGATGAACAGATTGCCGCTCATGCGTCCATAGAACGCCAGAAGACGCCAACCGTGCAGATACGGAGCCCGACTGCGGGCGGCATCGCGCATGATACGGATCTGCTCGCGGAACAGATCGGTGAACCGATATAAAAAGGTGAACAGCATGATGAAGATCGCCGGCACCTTGAGCCGGGTCAGCGTGTGGATAAATGTCTCAATGCTCATCGAGCGCATCACGAGCACGACCAGGAACGTCGCGCCGAACGATTTGATCAGGATATCGAAGATGAGCGGCCAGTGCAGGGCGTATGCCTCACCGATCGCGTCAAGTGACCATGAACTAAGTTGAGCCAAGGGCGCGAACACAGCGATACCGATAACGAACGGGAGGACGAGTGCGCTTTGTAAGACCGCTTTGGGCGCAGACACACCAAGCAGGTGGGCGAGCACCAGACCGATCAACGTACCTGCGAGCGCAACGACGAGCAGTGCGGTCGCTCCCAAGTGAGCGAGGTCAGCAAAAGTCAGAGCGATGATCGCTACGAGCGTGACCAGCAACTTTGCGCGCGGGTCGACTGAACTCAGTGGAGCGATCGATGTCTGCTCGCTGGTCATTGCTGTCTAAGCCTATTCATATCCCAGTACCGTCTCCCAGACGAACTCGAGACCATCAGGGCGCACCGAAGCAAAGAACGATAGACCTGCGATGATCAAAGCGATGACGCCGAGCGTGAGCAATACGGTGCGCATCGTTTTTTCCTGCGCCGGTTGCGAACCATCGATCAGATCGGGACGCACCGCAAGAAGGTAGCCTAAGAAGAGTGCGGTGATGACCCCCTCTGCGATCCCGATCACCGCGTGCCAAAATCCCATGGCGCTGATGACCAACGTCAGGTTGGCGCGACCGGAGAGCCACAGCTCGAGTGCGGCGGCGATCGCGGGCATTACCGTCGCTGCCCATCCGGCGAGAAAACCAGCGACGTACGTCATGGTCCGCGACGAGCGCACTCTCAGTACCGCGCGATAGACCGCGTAGCCGACAAAGGGACCGATTATTGCGATGTTGAGCACATTGGCGCCGAGCGCGACGATACCTCCGTCGTGGAGCATGAAGGCTTGGATCGCAAGCACCGCGGTCATAAGTATCGTGGCCGGCCACGGACCGAGCATGATACCGGCAAGTGCACTTCCCATGAAGTGTCCCGATGTTCCCGGACCGACCGGGAAGTTGAGCATCTGGAAGGCAAATATCAGCGCACCGAGGACCGCCATGAGCACGACATGGCGTTGATCGAAGAATCGCTTGACCCACGATATCGCATAGGCGACGATCGCGAAGGATCCAATGTTGGTGACAATGCTCACCGCGGGCGAGAGCATTCCATCAGGTATGTGCATTACCCGTCCTTTCCCGCGCATCTCCTTCTCGAATGGGCGTGGTCGAGGCACTGGGCGCCTCTCTTGTTTATCTGCTATTTTGGTATGATAGAGGACGATAAAATGCTGCACAAGCCCCCTAGGGGGATACACTTCTAAGGAGAATGAACGGTGCCTGATCCCACTCACGACCCTACTCACACCCATGACCACGCCCATGACCACGATCATGCGCACACCCATGTGCACACCAAAGCGGTTCTCAACCGCCTCTCGCGCGCGACCGGGCACTTGGAATCGGTTCAGCGCATGATACAAGATGGACGTAGTTGTCCCGAGGTGCTCATCCAGCTCGCTGCGGTACGCTCCGCGCTCAACAATACCGCTAAGTTGATACTGAAAGACCACATCGAGCACTGCGTGGTCGATGCGGTCGAATCAAATGATATGAAAGCGATAGAGGAACTGAATCGAGCGATCGATCAGTTCATCGACTAAACGAGCTCAACCTCGAAACTCGGTTCATCTGCGTGATTTTCCAGCTCATAGGTCGCTTTGGAGATCAACTGGCGTGCCTCGCCGAGTTTTCGATATGCCTCATCAAGCTCAGCGGTCGAATTAAGATCCGCGTGTCCCGCAAGATGCTCGATCTCATGGACCCAGTTGCGTATCATTCCGAGTGAATCGTCCACCATTCTCACCATCGTGGTGAGTTGAGTCATATTAACGCCACTTTGACACATAGTTCAACTCCTTAAAGAGAACCCTGTTCTCACTGCAATCTCAGGCTGTAGACCTCTTGTCGATAGTCGCTATTATACTCGATTGGTCCTAGCGACCAAATATCGATGAGCACATCGTCATCTGGCTCAAGCCGCAGCATAAAAGCAGAATGAAGATCATTATGATGATGGTCATTATCGATCCGCCGCAACCGCCGCCTTGATTTCGACCCATACCGGACTGGTTGGGACGGAACCCGCCACCGGGCATTCCGCCGATCGGGCTGCGCCCTCCGGAGCTGTGTCCTGAAGAACTGTGCCCTCCGCTGGAGAAACCTCCGCCGCTGTGTCCTGATGATGGCCGAAAGCCACCGCCGGAGAGATTGCGCCCTCCGCCACTGTGTCCTGATGAGCCTCCGCTGTGACCGCCGGAACCGGGTGAATTCGGGGTAAATGCCATTAGTTGCTCCAAACGATCGAAGTGTATCCGTCAAGTGGTCTGCTCAGGTCGGCTTTGATAACATTGGCTGAAGCAGGATTGTAATTCCCATCGGTGAAGATGAGCACGATGCTGTAGGTATCGCCTGTATCGATCGTGCCGATGTCCGTATTCGAGTTGCCCAAAGCTTCCGAGTACCAGTCGTACTCCAAATAGTTGCCGTTGACGTCCAGTGCCGTCCAACCACGATCGTTATAAATGGTGAGTGGCTGGTCGGAATGATTCTGCACCATCGCCTGGAACGCTTCGACGGTCCCGCCGAAATCCGAGTTGTCCTCAGTGCCTTGCTGAAGCAAGAATGTGACACCGCCGATCGTGAATGATTGACCGATCCGCGCTTGGTACTCGGTCTTGTCGACCTTGTTGGTGCTGTCGCCTCCCAAGAGACCGCCGAGCAGACCGCCGGTATCGTTGTTCTGTGTCGTCGATGACGTTGTCGTGGTGTTGTTAAAGAGCGATCCGCAACCTCTCATACTCGAAAACACGCAACAGAGGAGGAGAGCTAGGATGATCCCCCCGATGATGAGCGGAAGTTTATTTCCTCCGCTGCCGCCGAACAGCGATACTTTGCTGTCAGCTGCTATGTTCGATCCCGGTTTCGCGGAACTTGACCACGTATTCGAGCCAGGCTCCTCGACCATATCGATGACCTCTTCTTCAGTGTAATTCTCGTTCATGTGAGCTCCTTCTTACTCAACGATCGCCTCGATGATGATTCGATCTCGCGTACTCCCTACGCGCCGGTGATCTCAGTGATAAATGCCGCTTTTGGCATCGCTCCCGTGAGGCGTTTTGCTACTTTTCCGTCTTTGAAGATGATGAACGTCGGTATGCTCATCACCTCGAAGCGCATGGCGGTCTGGGGGTTCTCGTCAACGTTGACTTGTGCGATCGTGACATCGGCCAGCTCTGCGTCGACTTGGGTCAATACACCCTCCATCGCTTTGCAGGGACCGCACCACGGCGCCCAAAAATCAACAACGACCGTACCGGTACTTGCCTCGACATCGGTCGAGAACGTTGCGTCGGTAACTTGCAGTAGATCAGACATAGAATCCCCCTTCTTTTAGGGCCATAAACCTCTTATCGCCCCTTTAGTGTACCACCATAGACCCTTCTCAAGTGTTCACAGCATACACGAAATTAAACGCTCGGCAAACGTTTTTGGAGCCCTCCATAGTTGATTCACAAGCGTCTTCACAAAGTGTCTAAAACTCTAGTTTTCAGGCCGGTTACTTCCTCAACCGATCGGGTCGTCTCCATGAGACAATGAGGAGGTGAAGGCAGTCGAGATGCATATCACCGGAGTCGTGCAAGGCGTTGGATTCAGACCCTTCGTCTATACCCTTGCGCGCACCTATCACCTGACCGGTTGGGTCCGAAACGACAGCGATGGCGTGCATGCGGTGGTCGAGGGACCGGCCCAACTCGTCGATTCCTTCTGCGCGATCCTCGACGAGGAGGCGCCGATCGCGAGCCGTATCGAGCAGATCCTCTTCAAGACGATCGAGCCGCACAATTACGACTCGTTCGAGATACGTGCCAGCGAGAACGTCGAAGGACAGCGCACCCTGATCAGTCCCGACCGCGCGCTGTGCGAGGATTGTGAGGCCGAGCTCTTCGACCCGAATGATCGGCGTGCGCGCTACCCCTTCATCAACTGTACCAACTGCGGACCGCGGTTCACCATCATCGAGGATATTCCCTATGATCGCTGTTCGACACCGATGCGCGACTTCCCCTTGTGCGACGCGTGCAAGACAGAATATGACGATCCGACCGATCGACGCTTCCACGCGCAGCCCAACGCGTGCTTCGTCTGCGGTCCGCGCCTCTATCTGAACTGGGGAGAGCTCGATCCGCACCTTTCAAGCTCATGGACCTGGAGTCCTTACAAAGAGAAGGTGCCACGCCCCCATCGAGATCGCGCTGAAGAGATGGCGCGCTCGAATTCGATCATTCTCGAGGTCGTCGAGGCTCTGCACGAGGACAAGATCGTCGCGCTCAAAGGGCTCGGCGGCTTTTTGCTCTGCTGCAACGCGAAGAGCGATTACGCCGTTGATAAACTGCGCGATCGCAAGCATCGCTGGGGTAAGCCTTTGGCGGTGATGTTTCCCAACCTCAAAGAGATCGTCCGGTACTGCGAGGTCAGTAGCGCCGAGGCCGACTTGCTCACCGGAAGCGTGCGACCGATCGTACTGCTGCGACTAAAAACCGACGCTCCCGATGATCTGGCAAAGACTATCGCACCGGGATTGCGCGAGCTGGGAGTGATGCTTCCCTACACACCGTTGCATGCATTGCTGCTCGATGAGTTCGGCGGACCTCTGGTGATGACGAGCGGCAACATGAGCGAGGAGCCCATCTGCACCGATAACGCCGAGGCGCTCGAGCGCCTCTCCTCGATCGCAGACGCGATCTTGCTTCACGACCGTGATATCTTCTCTCGCTACGATGACAGCGTCGTGCGCGTCGTCGGAGGTAACATCCAAATGATCCGACGTGCACGCGGATATGCGCCTGAGCCGCTGCACCACTGCGAGGCTGCGCCGCTGCCGATCCTGGCGGTCGGCCCTGAGCAGAAGAACACCTTCACGCTTCTCGAGGGCAACGATGCGTTCGTCTCACAGCACATCGGAGACCTTGAAAGTGTGCAAGCGCTCGAGTCGTTCGAGCAGACCGAGGCGCTCTATGAGCATCTGTTCCGCATAAAGCCGCAGGTGATCGCCCATGACCTGCATCCTGAATACCTCTCGACGAAGTGGGCGAAGATGCTCGCCGCCTCTGAGGAATCCCGCTTGATCGGTGTCCAGCATCATCATGCACATATCGTGTCGGTGATGGCAGAGCACAACTATCAAGATCCGGTGATCGGTATCTCGTTCGATGGGACCGGATATGGTGAGGACGCAACGATCTGGGGTGGCGAGGTGCTCATCTCCGATCTGCGCGAGTATCAGCGATTTGCGACGCTGCGACCGTTCGCACTTCCCGGTGGCACCGCAGCGGTCAAGCGACCGGCGCGTACCGCGGTCGGGCTCTTGCATGAACTCGATCTTTTGGGTCATCCCGGTGCACGCTTCATGCTCTCCCGCCTTGTCGAAGATGAGCAGTCGACCATCACCGCCATGATCGAGCAGGGGATCAACAGCCCGAAGACCAGTTCGATGGGACGGCTTTTCGATGCGATCGCGTCGCTGATCGGTGTCGCTGACGACGCGCTCTACGAAGGAGCGGCCGCCATACTGATGGAAAATATGAGTCTGCCTTTGGGTGAGATCGGACCTCCGCCGACCTATCGCTTCAGCATCATCGAGGCACCGGCTCCGCGCTCGGAGGCGATCGAGATCGCGCTTACGGGGCACCCGATACAGGCGCATGCGCATCCACGTTATATCATCGATCCGGAGCTTATCGTACGCGCTCTGCTCGACGACTTGGAAGCCGGTGTCGAGCCTGCCGAGATCGCGCGTCGATTCCACTATGCGCTCGCGACCATGATCGGTGAGATCTCGACCAAGGCGGCGCGTGAAGTGGGTATCGATACCGTGGTTTTGACCGGTGGCTGTTTTATGAACAAGCTCTTACTGGAGCGCACGGTCAAGGTGCTCGAGGATAAACGCATGTATGTACTGACCAACGAGAAACTACCCACCAATGACGGCGGTGTCAGCTTCGGACAGGCTATCATCGCTCAAGAACGTCTGCTCGAAGAGCAACGCCAAGCAGAAATGGAACAGTGACCCTTTGTGACAGTAGTGTGACAGTAGGGTCGGTTCCTTTTATCCCACAAACTATGAAACTGCCCTGAGAACGGGGCAGTTGTGTCTACAGCCAGGACAAAAGGAACCGACCCTGCTGTCACAGAAACGGGATCATATATTTTGACCCTATGGTCCCCTGTGGTGTCGCTTTCTGGGTCTAGATGCTTTCGCTCTTTGTGGCGCGTTGCATAGTCAAGATCTCGGAGATGTTCACCATCGTCACGCGTCGCCCGCGTTCACGAAGCGAGATGACGTCACCGACACGTTGCGCGTCGAACAGTTCGCGAAGTGTGTAGTCGACATGCGGAAGGATCATATTGGGTGAGTCGACCGTGCGATTGTCGATTGCAATGAAGACCCCAGTGTTCGGTCCTCCTTCATGGAGTTGCCTGACACTGTGCAGATAGCGTGGACCTTGCTCGAGACATAACGGACAGTTGAGTTTCGACGCAAGATGAGGTACGAAATCCTCTTTGAGTTGTTCAAATTCTTGATCGCTGACATACGCGAGGATGCTCACGTAGTCACCCGACTCGATCGTAGAGAGCAGATCGGCGTAAGGTGGCAGCATCTCACGTATATCCTCTTCGATCTGATCGCTGTGCGGATCGACGAGCACGCGCAGGATCGACTCCTTTGCAGCGACCACATTGGGCTGATCGAACGGGTTCACTCCCATGAGAACGCCGAGAAGCGCGGTCGTCCACTCCCATACCACCATTGCGCGAGCGACCGATGACACTGCCGGTGGTTTGCTATTCTTTTGGCAACACTGCTGAAGTCCACCGAACTGCGCGAGCGCTGACTTGTCGATGCTTCGCGTACTGTCCGGACAGGGAATGATGGATCCACAACAGCAGCAGGTGAGTGGTCGAATGAAGGGGATGAAGCCCTTGCCCTGTTTACCGAGCGACTCGGCGATAAGTTGCTCAAGCCACGGGCTCAGCGCGATATCGGGAAGCGGTAGCTTGTCGTTATTCTGTTGATAGAAGAGCCACAGCTCAGTAGCAAGTCGGATCGCCGGATTGTCGGGATGAGCGGTCTCACACTGATGCTGCGCCTCTCTCGCTTCATCGACCAGCATGCGAACGTCGATGCCGATCAGCGCGCTGGGGACAAGTCCATAGACCGAGAACGCACTGAATCTACCACCCACATCAAAAGGTGAGGTGATCAGCGTGTAACCACGTTGCAATGCGCGCTGGGCAAGCGGCGTATCCGGATCGGTTATCGCGATGAAGTGCGTCGCTCGTTGACTTTCGTCCTCGATGACAAGACCTGAAAGATCCCATAACAACTCTTCGAGGACGACCGTCTCAAGCGTCGTTCCCGATTTACTTGAGATAATGAACAAGGTCCGTTCAAAATCGAGTGATCGGGCTAACGCCATAATATCTTCGGGACACATCGTGTCAAGGATGCGCAAAGGGCGGCTCACCTGATCGTGATAGGTCTGAGCGAATACATAAGCGGCCAGTGATGATCCTCCCATACCGATCAGTATCACGTTGGAGATATCACGCCGTGATGCCATCTCGGTAAGACTATCGAGCAGCGGATAAAGTTCCGGCGCCTGTTCGGGAAGCGTCATCCAGCCAAGCCGTTGTGAGATCTCGGCCTGGACGACCTCATCATCGCTCCAAAGCGCTGCGTCGTGTTCGCGGATGCGTGTTATGTATTGCTCAAGTTTTTGCACCGCTCTATTGTATCGTGAACCTCTTCTCACACCTAGTCGTTCAATTATTTGCAGTACAATCGGAGAATGTACGATGAAACGCGCTCGCTTAAAGAAAGGTACATGATGCTTGATTTCAAAAAAGAGCAAAAGGAACTCTATCTACCAAAGACCACTCCTTCGATCATCGATGTGCCCGCGATGACCTTTCTCGCGGTCGACGGCGCGGGCGATCCTAATACCAGTGAGGAATACGCGCATGCGATCGAGCTGCTTTACGGACTCTCGTACGCTATCAAGATGGGCAACAAGGAGATCCTGCAATATGTGGTCGGTCCCCTTGAAGGATTTTGGAGTGTGACCGATGAGTTCTTTGATGCCGGCCCGATAAACAAGGACGCATTCACGTGGACGGCGGTCATCAGGCAGCCGGATTTCGTGGATGGTGATGTAGTCGAGAACGCGAAGGCCGCGCTCGCAAAGAAGAAGCCGCATTTGGATGGGACGAAGGCGCGGCTTGAGGAAATCTCAGAGGAACTGTGCGTCCACGCGATGCATCTGGGATCCTATGACGATGAGCCGGCAACTATAGCCACAATGGAACAGTTCGCCGTCGAAAGTGGATATGATATGGATGTCTCTGATGTCCGCCGACACCACGAGATCTATCTGAGTGACCCTCGCAAGGTCGCTCCGGAAAAACTGAAGACGATCATTCGGTTACCGATCGTCTAAGCGATACTCGACCCAAGAACGACTCCCTACAATCATTGAGAGTGTAGATGAGCCGGTGGTTCTCGGCATTGATAAACACATCTTGGACAGAATTCCTAAGTTTTCCCTCAAACACGACCTGTCCTGATCCGTCACTGAGGTTTTTCAATACAAGATAGGACTCGTCACCTAGGGCATCAGGTCCTTTACATAGTTTTCTCTGGTGGAGTATACTCTCTGGATTTTTTTTGCCGTGTTTGTAGGTTCGTAGACCACAAGATAGCGACCATCCCATACCACAAGCCCCCGATAGGGAGTTGTATAGCCATACTTCATTCCAATAGAAAACCCCATATCAGCTTGGTTTGCTAAAAACCTAACAGGTGAAATCACATTCTCGATATAAGCCGAGATATCGTCATCGCTGATACCGTTAGCACGAAAGAAATCTCTGATCCTTTCCATATCTCGCACTGCTGGCTCAGAATATATGATCCTCATCCAGCTAGCCCGAGTCTTTCAAGCACTTCGCCCTCTGAGTGCCATGATGCTCCCAGTTTCATCTCTGCATCTACTGCCTGCATATCCGCAAGAAACCTCAACATTGAATTCGTGTATTGCCATGTTTCTATGTCAACCACCGCATATTTCGAGTTTCCATTCTTTGTGAGGACAACTTCATTGCCTGTATCAATGTGAGAGAGTACATCATTGTAGTTTGTTAGCGCGGAAACTGGCATTGAAATAACCATACTATGCCTCCTTGTCACACCCCGATAATAGGTAATCTATATTATGACGAAGGCAGGTGACAGGAACAATCTATTTTTAGAAGAATTCTTCTAAATCTTTTCGAGATAATCAGATCTCGACCGTCGGAGCTTCTATCGGCGTCGTCTCGATCCCCTCTTCTGCGTCATGACGAGCAACGATGGTGCCTCCGATGACGACAAGAATACCACCGAGTACGACGAACCAGGTGAGCGGCTCACCCAGAAATAACATAGCGAATGCGATCGCTGAGACCGGCTCGACATAGGTAAAGATGACCGCCTGTTCGGGGCGGAGCTGCTTGAGCCCATAGAAGAACAGTACTCCGGTCATCGCGGTATGGAACGCGCCGAGCATGAAAAGCATCAGATACGGCGTCACCCCACCGGTGGGCACGTTGCCCTGCCGGTAACTCACCAGAACGAACGGCAGAAGGAGGACACTGGCACCCATACTCTCGAACATCGTTAGGATATCGATCGGCGCAACGGTCAGTATCCGTTTTGCCATGATGATCAAAAGCGCATAGGTCAGCGCGCTGGCAAGCGCCATGATCGCTCCGATCATCGCGTAGATATCGCTCGAGAAACCGAGTCCATGAGGAACGAGAACGATGAGCATACCTAACAACGAAAGGAGCAGCGGAATGATGATACGTTTGTCGAATCTGTATTTGAGTAAGAACGGTGCGAGCATCGCGACGAAGACCGGACCCATGTATCCGAGTAGTTCGACCGTCGCGACATCTGCGCGATCGAACGCACCGAAGAAGAGGATCCAGTTGATCGCCAGCAGCGCACCTTGCGCCAGTAACCACCGTATCGTAAAACTATCGAGTTCCTTGATCGTGCGCCATCTCCCGCTCACGATCAGCCAGATACCAAGCACCAAGAACGAGAAGAATACCCGATAGAATACTTTGACGAACGGAGACCCGTCTATCTGGCGTAAGATGAGCGGGATCGTTCCCCATAGAAGCGAGGAGAACACAATCGCGAAAATGCCGAGGGCACGTTGTGAAGTGAGTTTTTGCATGGTCACTTCAGCTTCGTCAGCAGATGCGCGGCAGTTGCTCGCCTACAAGCGTATCCATGATGCGTGTTGCGCCGAACGCGTTACGCAAACTCACTCTACCCGGTGGACCTTCGATCACCTCGCCGATGATCGCCGCGTCCGCTCCATAAGGCGCGCCTTTCATGGCGTCCAGCGCCACCTGAGCTTGGTCAGCCGGTACGATCGCGACCATCTTGCCTTCGTTGGCCACCTGGAACACATCGTAGCCGAGCATCTCACACGCGCCTTGGACCTGTTGGTCGAAGGGGACCTCGTCTTCGATGACGAGCATGCTGACTTTGCTTGCGTCGGCGATCTCGTTGAGCGCGCTGGCAAGTCCCCCGCGTGTCGGATCACGAAATACCCGGGTCTCCGGAGCAGCATCAAGCACGGCTTTGACAAGTTCGTTGAGCGGTGCCGCATCGGTCTTAAGCGTAGTACCGAAACCGATGCCCTCACGTTGGCTCACGATGGTGATGCCGTGATCTCCCAGCGTTCCGGAGAGAAGGATCTTGTCACCTACTCGGCAGTTCTCGGCACTGAGTTGAACTCCTTCACGAATGAGGCCGACCCCGGTCGTATTGATGAAGATACCATCGGCGGCTCCCCTGTCGACCACTTTGGTGTCGCCGGTCACGATCTTGACTCCTGCTTCGCGCGCGCACTGTGCCATCGAGGTAAGGATCGTCTTGAGATCCTCAAGAGGAAAGCCTTCCTCAAGAATGAACCCCACGCTCAGATAGAGCGGACTGGCACCGGCGGTCGCGACATCGTTGACCGTGCCGCATACCGCAAGATGCCCGATATCGCCTCCCGGGAAGAAGAGGGGGTGCACCACGAACGTATCGGTCGAAAACGCTAGTTTACCTGCAGGTATATCGAGTGTGGCCGCGTCTTCGAGTTGTATGTCACTAAACGTTTCAACGAAGACCTCTTCGATGAGCTCGCGCATCATCGTGCCCCCGCTGCCGTGTGCCAATAGTATCCGGTCGGTTTTTGTCATGGGACTATGATAGCGCAACGCACCTGCGGTGTAACGCGGTGCATCCCCACCATCGAATCAGAGGATCACGTAGAGCAGGATCGCGAAAAAGTGCAGGAACGTACCGAGCAGCACCCACCCGTGAAAGACCGAATGGAAATAGGGGACTTTCTTGATCACATAGAAGATGGTGCCGATCGTATAGGCGAGTCCACCTGCGATCAGTAGCCATACCGCCGTGGGTGGCAACTCCCGTATCAAGGTGGGGAGCACCCAAAGCGCCATCCATCCCATGATGAGATAGATGACCACACTCACCCATTTGGGGCGAAAGACCCAGAATGCCTCGGTCGCCATACCGACCAACGTCATGCTCCATAAGATCACGAGAACGAGCCGACCGTTGTACTCGCGCAGGGTGATGAGGCATAACGGGGTATAGGTACCGGCGATCAGTGAATAGATGCTGGCATGATCGAATATCTTGAACAGGCGCTTTGCCTTCTCATGGGTCAGGCTGTGATAGAGGGTGGAGCTCAGATAGAGCAGGATCATCGTGACGCAGTAGATGATGGACGCGGCGATCTTGTAGCCGACATCTTGTGCGGAGAATATCGAGAATATCAACAGGATCGGAAGACCGACCAGACCAAGGACGACACCGACGCCGTGGAGGATGCTGCTGGCGATCTCCTCACCGAGTGTGTATTGCTTGATCGTCTCAGTAAACGCGGTCATAGCGCCCCTATCGATGATAACGGTAATATGCCGCGCATGAACCTTCACTTGAAACCATGCATGGTCCGATGGGACGTTGCGGGGTGCACGTTGTGCCAAAGAGCCGGCAATCGGGTGGGGACATCACACCGCGCAGGATCTCTCCACAAGAACATCCGGGAGTCTCGCGCGACTCACAGGGGTGCGGCGCATGTCGCTTGACCGCATCGAAGGGTGCGTACTCATCGCGGATATGCAGACCGGTGCCCGGGATGTTGCCGAGCCCGCGCCATATCGCGTCGCCCGCCTCGAACACCTCGTTCATCGTCGCGACCGCCAAAGGATTGCCCTCTTCATGCACCCCGCGCGCATAGGCGATCTCGATCTGTGCGCGACCCTCGATCAATTGCTGCAGCAACATATAGATACCCTGCAAAATATCGAGCGGCTCGAATCCGGCGATCACACCGGGGATCCCGAACTCCTCGCTGAGGAATCGATAGGGTTCCAGCCCGATGATCGTCGATACGTGACCGGGAAGGATCAGTGCGTCGATGTTGATCTGAGGGTCATCGGCAAGTGCGCGCAGCGCGAGAGGCACGGTCTTATTGGCCCCATACACACAGAAGTTCTCAAGGCCGAGCGCTTGAGCGCGTTTGATCGTCGCGGCGATGATCGGGGTGGTCGTCTCGAATCCCACGCTGATGAAGACCACCTCGAGATCGGGGTGTTCCTGAGCGAGCGCCAGCGCATCGAGCGGTGAGTATA
>WRDL01000005.1 GCA_009784095.1 Coriobacteriia bacterium
GGGTTCGAGTCCCCACTCATCTCGCTCGTTCGAGAAAAAACCCGCACCTGCGGGTTATTTCATTTCTGGAGCCAGCCGGGGGACTCGAACCCCCAACCTATTGATTACAAGTCAATTGCTCTTCCAATTGAGCTAGGCTGGCCCATCCAACGAGGAGATATTATAGCGTAAGCGAAACGCGCTCTATGAGAAAACTACGTGCGATCGATTAATTCGGCGCAACGTTACTATGCGGGCTTGGGACTATGATCTGTCCGCCGCCGTGCATTCCGCCGCCTTGACCACCCTCATCGAGCTGAGGGCGATCGGGACCCTGAGGAAATACGCGCTCGCCATCCTCGAATTGGTCCATCAGCGACTCGTCCTCGTACCAGTGGTAGAGATTCTCTTCCATACTCTCGTTGACGTACGGGCACTCACAATCGTCACAATCAAAACCACGATTCTGATATTTCCAGTCGAGATCCTTGTATTTTTGTGATCCGTCGTAGTTCTGTTGGTAGTTGCGATCATAGCTGGACGAATCCATCATGTAGACGATCGAGCCCATCAGACCGAACGCCGAGCAGACCGACAAGATCGCACACAGCGTAAGCACCGCTCCCAAAGTGACGATCGTAAAAGTGATCGACCCCGCGCTCCACTTGCGATTTCCGAACGCTCGCTTGTCCGTCCAATCAGTTCCTGTTCCCACACCTGCCGGTTCATTCATCATTAACTCCTCAATCCTGGTCTTTTCGACAGTTTAATATCAGGAAGCATAATAGAGATATACTTGTAGGTTCGTAAAGTGTTTGGAGTAAAAATGCCTCAAATAAACAAATCAACGAAGCTGGATGGTGTGCTCTACGATGTCCGTGGACCGGTGGTCGACGAAGCCGCTGCGATGAAAAAACGTGGCGAGGAGATCATCCATCTCAATATCGGCAACCCCGCCCCGTTCGGTTTCCGCGCGCCTGAGACCATGATCGACCACATGATCGAGCAACTTCCTCATACGCAAGGATACAGCGAGTCGCACGGGATCGTCGACGCACGTGAGGCGATCGCCGAGTACGCGACACGCAAGGGCATCGAAGACGTGAAGATCGACGATATCTATACCGGCAACGGGGTCAGCGAGCTCATCAATCTGTGTATGCAGGCGCTGCTCGATGAGGGCGACGAGATGCTCATTCCGGCACCGGACTATCCGCTCTGGACCGCCACGACCAAGCTGGCGGGAGGCACTCCGGTCCATTATCTGTGTGACGAGGACAACAACTGGTGGCCCGATATCGCCGATATCAAGAACAAGATCACGTCGCGCACGAAAGGGTTAGTCGTCATCAATCCCAACAACCCGACCGGCGCGCTGTATCCCAAGGAGATCCTCGAGCAGATGGTCGAGATCGCGCGCGAGCACAACCTCATCATATTCTCCGATGAGATCTATGATCGTATGGTCTTCGATGGCAAGAAGCATATCGCCATCGCGTCGCTGGCGCCGGATGTGCTCTGCATCACGTTCAATGGATTAAGCAAATCGCATCGCGTCGCGGGGTATCGCAGCGGCTGGATGATCATATCCGGCGATAAGGAGAGCGCGAGCGGTAGGCGTGGGTACCTCGAGGGGATCGACATGCTCTCCAATATGCGATTGTGCGCGAACGTCCCCGGTCAGTCGATCATCGCGACTGCGCTCTCAGGGCATCAGAGTCTCGATGACCTGATCGTACCCGGAGGACGCATCTTCGAGCAGCGCGAGAAAGCGATGAGCATCATCGAGGATATCGAGGGGCTCAGCGCGATCAGACCGGCAGCTGGGCTCTATGTATTTCCTCGGTTGGACATCGAGCGGTTCAGTATTACCGACGACGAGCAGTTCGCCTATGATTTTCTCAAAGCCGAGAATGTGCTGATCGTGCATGGGCGCGGATTCAACTGGCCGACTCCCGAGTATTTCAGGATCGTTTTTCTGCCTGAGACCGACCAGCTCGGAGAGGTCGGTGTGCGGCTTAAGAGATTTTTGGCCGACTATCGACAAAATGAGGTCAAAGACGCTTAACTCTCGCAGGTCGTTGACAGCTTAAAGACTCTCCTCTACACTCAAATACGCTTGCACGTGCGAGTATTATTTTCGTGCGCGCTGATTGTCTTGCGCGCGAGCATAATTCTCGATGCGAGCAGGTGTGCAACTTGACAAGTGTACCTATGGTTCAATAGCGATCAAACCGGGGGGTGTGCCCGAGTGGCTAAAGGGGACGGGCTGTAAACCCGTTGGCTATGCCTACGATGGTTCGAATCCATCCGCCCCCACCATCACGCCCATATAGCTCAGACGGCAGAGCACTTCCTTGGTAAGGAAGAGGTCACCAGTTCAAGTCTGGTTATGGGCTCCATGGCGGTGTAGCTCAGATGGTCAGAGCACTCGGTTCATACCCGAGTTGTCACTGGTTCAATTCCAGTCACCGCTACCAGTATTCTGCATCGTACGCGATGCCTAAGATATATTTAATCTGAGACAGTCAGAAAAACGGCGCGGGAGCGCCAAAACGTGTGTTAGGAGAAAAGCATGGCAAAAGAGAAGTTTGAGCGTACCAAGCCGCACGTTAACGTTGGTACGATCGGTCACGTTGACCACGGTAAGACGACGCTGACCGCTGCGATCACCAAGCGTCAAGCGGCAAAAGGGTTCGCAGATTTCACCCCATTCGATCAGATCGATAAGGCACCTGAAGAGCGCGAGCGCGGTATCACCATCGCAATCGCCCACGTTGAGTATGAGACCGATAACCGTCACTATGCTCACGTAGACTGCCCGGGACATGCCGACTACGTTAAGAACATGATCACCGGTGCTGCCCAGATGGACGGCGCGATCCTCGTTATCGGCGCAGATGACGGTCCGATGGCCCAGACGCGCGAGCACATCCTGCTTGCCCGTCAGGTCGGCGTTCCTTACATCATCGTCTTCCTTAACAAGTGCGACATGGTCGATGACGACGAGCTCATCGAGCTCATCGAGATGGAAGTTCGCGAACTGCTCACCGACAACGAGTTCCCCGGCGACGATATCCCCATCGTCAAAGGTTCAGCGCTCAAAGCGCTCGAGTCCGAAGGTGACAACGAGTGGAACGAGAAGATCGACGAGCTTCTGGACGAGGTCGACGCCTACATTCCGATCCCCGAGCGTGACACCGAGAAGCCATTCTTGATGGCGGTCGAGGACGTGTTCACCATCACCGGTCGCGGAACGGTGGCAACCGGTCGTGTCGAGCGCGGTACGATCAAGGTCAATGACGAGGTCGAGATCGTCGGTATCCGTCCGACGCAAAAGACCGTCGTCACCGGAGTTGAGATGTTCCGCAAGCTTCTCGACCAAGCCGAGGCAGGCGACAATGTCGGAATCCTCCTGCGTGGTACCAAGCGCGAGGAGATCGAGCGTGGTCAGGTCCTCTGCAAGCCGGGTAGCGTTACCCCGCATACCGAGTTCGAGGGTCAGGTCTACGTACTGACAAAGGACGAGGGTGGACGCCATACGCCGTTCTTCGATGGTTATCGTCCGCAGTTCTACTTCCGCACCACTGACGTGACCGGCGTCGCTCACCTTCCCGAGGGTGTCGAGATGGTCATGCCCGGCGACAACGTCGTCGTCCGTGGCGAGCTCATCGCACCGATCGCGATGGAAGAGGGACTTCGTTTCGCGATCCGTGAGGGTGGCCGTACCGTCGGTTCAGGTCGTGTGACCAAGATCATCAAGTAACTGAGAGCCGCACGTACACTTAATTGCAAACGGTGGGGCTTAGCATGACGTCTTGTTAAGCCCCGCGGTTGACAAGCAAATGGCGGCTCAAAGAAGCGATCGCGACCTATGACGAGCACCACGGTGGTGAGTGCGTTAGAGGACAAGATCGCGTTGTCGCGACTATCGTGAGATAGCAGCAGCAACAGAGCAAGGAACACGAAGGAGTTGATGAGTTATGAGAACGCTCGTAACGCTCGCCTGCGAAGAATGCAAGCGACGCAACTATACGACGAATAAGAACAAACAGCTCAATCCCGAACGGATCGAGTTCAAGAAATACTGCAAGTGGTGTAAGACCCACACGCTGCACAAGGAAACCCGTTAGGTACACTCAGGCCAGTAGCTCCAATTGGTAGAGCGCCGGTCTCCAAAACCGGATGTTGCAGGTTCGAGTCCTGCCTGGCCTGCCACTAACACCAGAGATGTTTGACAAAGCAAGCTAAAAACAACAGGAGGGAGTCGTTAGGACTCGAACCTGTGAAGGCATGCACGACCCAGGGGAGTGCATGGGGCGAGCGAAGCGAGGTCTCATGGATTGCGAAGCAAGACATGCGAGTCCTGCCTGGCCTGCCACTAACACTAACACCAATGAACTGAACGCTTACAAGCGAACGAAGAAGCGAGATAGAGAATGTCAAAGAAAAAAGATATGGCCAAGAGGAAGTCTGAGGCTCACAAGAGAGTAGCAGCCGAGAAGGCTGCGGCCGAGCTTGGCCCGATCGAGGACGCGGAATGGGTCGAAGTCAAAGAGACCCCGAAAGCTGCGGCCGTCAAGGCTGATAAAAGCGTCAAGAAGAAGAAAAAGAAGAAGGATAATGCTCCGAAAAAGCACGGAAAACAAGCAGGTGCTCCTGCCAAACCGAGCCTGTGGGTACGCCTGCAAGAGTATCTCAAAGGCGTTATGGCAGAGTTGCATCGCGTCGTGTGGCCTTCTCGCCAAGAGGTCCTGAACTCGACCATCATCGTATTGGTCACGCTGATCTTCTTCAGCATCTTCGCGTTCATCATCGACTGGCTCGCGACCGGTGGTATGGATATACTGATCAATCTCGCGGCACGGTAGGAGTTTGAACTGATGGCAAGTAAAAAGTGGTATGTCATACACACCTACTCGGGTCACGAGAACAAGGTCGAGGAGAGTCTGAGGCATCGTATCGATTCGTTGCATATGAAGGATATGATCTTCGACATCCAGATCCCGACCGAGACGGTCATCAACAAAGATGACGGAAAGAAACAGGAGATAAAGCTGTTTCCCGGCTATATCTTCGTCCAGATGATCTTGGATGATCAATCATGGGCGGTTGTGCGCCACACACCCGGAGTCACCGGGTTCGTCGGCAAATCGGGAACATCAAATAGTAAGCCTCAACCGCTTTCGCGTGATGAGGTCAACCGCATGCTCGGCAAGAGCAAGTCGTCGATGGCAGCCCCGATCATCATCTCGAACTATGAGATCGGTCAGACGGTACGTATCCGTACCGGCGCGTTCGAGGATTTCGACGCGACGGTCACCGAAGTCAACCCCGACAAGGGTGTTCTGACCTGTATGGTCACGCTCTTCGGTCGCGAGACGCCGGTCACTCTCGATTTTGCGAGTGTCGAACGCATATAAATTGGTAACGCCGCGAAGGTGTGGCCAACAAGCCAGCTTCTCATCTTCGCTGTAGATATGAGCAACACCGATAGATTAAGGAAAAGACAATGGCAAAGAAAGTAGCTGGATTCATCAAGCTTCAGATCCCGGGCGGGCAGGCCAATCCCGCACCCCCGGTCGGTCCTGCGCTGGGTGCTCAGGGTGTCAATATCATGCAATTCTGTCAGGCATTCAACGCCGATACCGCCGATCGCCAGGGCGTGACCCTGCCGGTCGAGATCACGGTCTATGAGGATAAGACATTCGACTACATCATCAAGACCCCTCCCGCGGCGTACTTCCTGCGCAAAGCGGCGGGTATCGAGAAGGGATCGGGCGAGCCGCATGCGAACAAGGTCGCGACGGTCACTTTACAGGACTGCCGTGATATCGCTGAGCAGAAGATGGTCGATCTGAACGCCAACGACATCGAAGCCGCCGCGATGATCATCGCCGGTAGCGCGCGTTCGATGGGCATCGTCGTCGTCGACGATCAAGGTGATCTTCTTCCCGGTCACGAAACTCGTGAGCTACGGATCAAGTTCGAAGAGGAAGAACTGGCAGAAGGCCTCGAGGGTGAAGGCGAAGAGGGCGAAGAAGGCGAAGGCGACGGCGAAGAGGTCGCAGAAGAAGAGTAGTAATGATGCGGGTGGCGCACGAACTCCAGGCGCCCCTCGCTTCGTGCATTAGCGCACATAGACCGGAGGAGATAGGGACGTGACCTATCGAGAAAGGAGCCATAATGGCACTCACACGTAGAGAAAAGGCAATGGAAGGCAAGATCGAAGAAGGAAAGACCTATTCCGTCGAAGAGGCTGTCGCGATCGTCAAGGAATGCGCGACGGCGAAGTTCGATGAGACCATCGAAGGACATTTCCGCCTTGGTATCGATACGCGCCATGCTGACCAAGCGGTCCGTGGATCGATCTCACTGCCGCATGGTGTCGGTAAGGATGTACGCGTCGCGGTGTTCGCCGAGGGTGACAAGGCCAAGGAGGCCGAGGCTGCAGGCGCCGATCTGGTCGGAGGCGACGAGCTGATCGCCAAGATCGCGGACGGATTCGTCGATTTCGACGCGACGGTCGCGACCCCCGACATGATGGCCAAGGTCGGACGTCTCGGTAAGGTACTGGGACCTCGTTCTTTGATGCCCAACCCCAAACTCGGCACGGTGACCAACGATCTCGACAAGATCGTCAAGGAGCTCAAAGCCGGACGTATCGAGTATCGCGCCGACAAGTTCGGTATCTGTCATGTTCCGGTCGGAAAAGCATCGTTTGACGAGAACGCTCTGGTCGAGAACTTCCAGACGTTGCTCGATGAGATCAACCGCTCGAAGCCGGCGGCCTCAAAAGGAAAGTACCTCAAGAGCGTCACGCTCACCTCGACCATGGGTCCTGGTGTCAGAATAGAGACGAGCTAGAAAGCATGTCATGGCGCGTGGTCCGTCCGTGCGCCCATCTGCCGAGGGAGGTCGAGATCATATGAAACCAATCTATATATTTGGTCATCGCCATCCTGATAACGATAGCATCGTATCAGCGGTCGCCTATGCGTACCTCAAGAACATCACCGATCCCGAGAACACCTATGTCGCAGCACGGCTCGGTCCGATGCCGCGCGAGACGCAGTGGCTCTTCGATAAATATGGCATCGAGGCTCCCGAGCTGATCGAGCACATCCGAACCCGCGTGGGAGACGTCATGCAGACCGAGGTCATTTCGGTCGACTCCGATACCGGCATGCAGACCGCCAGCCGCATCATGCGCAGATACGATCTGCGCACCTTACCGGTCCTGGACCATGAGGGCTATGTGCAGGGTCTGCTCAGCTATCGTACTTTGGCACTGTGCTATCTCCAGGAGATCATCGATCACACCGATCACTTCGACGGTATGGTCGCCGATCTGCGCATCCACAAGATCACGAATCTGATGGAGACGGTGCTCGAGGTCATCAGCCCCGAGAACCTGCTCGAAGATACGGTCAACATCCTGCTCGATAGTCCCGATCGTGAGTTGATCGTGACCGACGACGAGGGTCGATGCGTCGGTGTGCTCACACGGACCGACGTGGTGCGCGGGGACAAACGCCGCTGCATCCTGGTCGACCACAACGAGATGAGCCAGTCCGCGCCCGGCATTGCCGATGCCGAGGTCCTTGAGATTCTCGACCATCACCGGGTCGGTGACATCCAGACCTCAGGACCGATCCTGTTCTACAACATTCCGATCGGTTCGACTGCAAGCATCGTCACACTGCGTTATCAAGACGCCGGTGTCGAGATACCCGAACCAATGGCAGCGATCTTGCTCTCGGCTATTCTGACCGATACCGTCATCTTGAAGTCGCCGACGGCGACCGAGATAGATCGTGCGCTGGTCAAGATGCTCTCCGAGATCGTCGGGGTCGACTACGAGGAGTACGGACTCGAAGTACTCAAAGCGCGCAACGCCGGCGAGGAGCTGATGATCGATGATATCCTCAACAGCGATCTGAAGGAATATCGTGTCGACGACAGGACCGTGGCGATCGTCCAATACGAGACGGTCGATCTCAACCCGATCAAGGAACGCCATAAAGTGATACTCGATACGATGGTCGAGCATGCGAGAGTGCGCAATTACGATACCTTCGTCTTCATGGCGACCGATATCATCGCCGAAGGATCGGAGATATTCGTGGTCGGCGACATCGAAAGGGCCGAGAAGGCGCTCGACATCGACCTTGCAAGCGGGAGCGCCTGGATGGACGGCGTACTCTCCCGCAAAAAACAAGTCGCTCCTGCCTTCATGGAATAGTCCATGCAACGATGGGTCGCACCGGCGAGTGTCTTTCTCATCGTGGGAGCGAGCCTGTACGCGTTCTATGAGTTAGCTGAGGACGTTGAAACTTCAACGGCGGTCGCGCGATTCGACGAGTTCGTGACCGATCGCGTACAAAGACTACGCCGTCCTTGGCTCGATCTGATCATGAAGGTCGCGACCTATGCCGGTGGTACGATCGGCATCACCGTTCTCACATTCATCCTGGTATTCATCCTGATCGATCTAGGCAAGGTCTCCGAAGCGCGCTTCTCCGCCGTATTGGTCATCGGCGGAACGATACTTGCCAACGGACTCAAACCGATGCTGAGGCGGGTGCGACCGACCGAGACTGCCACATTGATCGGTAAACCGAGCAGCTCCAGTTTTCCTTCGGGACATTCCATGGCGAGCATGTGCTTGGCGCTTGCCGCGATCGAAGCGGTCATCGCCTCTCCGGCGGTCCTGCCCTGGATCAAGATCGCGGTGATCGTCACCTGCATGATCTATGTGTTGCTCGTCGGAGTCTCGCGTATCTACCTGGGTGTGCATTGGCCGAGTGATGTGGTGGCGTCATGGCTGCTCGGCACCGCGTGGATCGCCGGTACGACCGGGCTTACTCTGATCATCCTGCAAGATAGCGTGTGACAGTAGGGTCGGTTCCTTTTGTCCCAGATGTAGACAAAACTGCCCCGGTCTTGGGGCAGTCTAATGGTTTATGGGACAAATGGAACCGACCCTACCGTCACACTGGGACAAAAGGAACCGACCCTACTGTCACACTGCCCTGTTAACAGGCGCGTGGCAAGGTGACAGAGAAGGTCGAGCCGCGACCTTTCATCGAGCTGACCGAGATGGTCCCGCCCGCTTTCTCGACCGCCTGCTTGACGAGCGCGAGCCCCAATCCCGTTCCTCCGCATCGCGCAGAGCGCTCCTCGTCTATACTGTAGAACCGTTTGAAGATCTGGTCGAGCTGGTCATCAGGAATGCCGATGCCGGTATCGATCACATCGAGAGTAACGGTGGTGATACCGCATCTCAGCTCGATCGTCACGCTTCCCGCGTCGGTATAGGCGAGGGCGTTGTTTATCAAATTGTCGAGGATGATAGTGAACTGGGTCGGGGTGATCGCGACGAAGACATCGTCGACCCCGATGCCTTCGAGACTGGCGCTCAGAGAGATCCCGCGCTCGCGCGCCGATATCGAATGCGACACCAAGGAGTTCTCGACCGCTCCACGTACGTCAGTGATTTTCGGAGAGTGGACACTGTCCTCGATACGTGAAAGCTCGAGCAGATCGGTGACCAGCACGTTGAGGCTGCGCGCGGTCTCCTTGAGCGTCTCGACCATCTCAAGTGCTTTTTCCGTATTGCCGTCGCTGATGGCCATACCCAAGGTATCGGCCAACAGCTCGATCCCTGCCACCGGAGTCTTCAACTCGTGACTTGCCGCAGCTACAAAATCGGTGCGGATCAAAGGACCGGACTCATTGGTATTGTTCGAGATCATGCTCATGGGTCCTCATCTTCTTTTCGTATGGGGACAAAACGATAGCCTCTGCCATAGACGGTCTGGATATAGCGGTAATCGCTCAACTCCTCGATGATGGCTCGCAGACGCCTGATATGGACATCGATCGTGCGCGAGCTTGCGAGGTACTCATAGCCCCACACCGTTTTCGCAAGATCCTCGCGGGTCGAAAGTGTCTCTTGATTGAGCGCCAAGGTATAGAGCAGCTGAAATTCCTTGGTGCGTAGCGTGACCGGTGCTCCACCTACGGTGACCTTAAAGGTCTTGGGATCGATGACGAGATCGCCTGGTCGGAGGATCTCATCTTTTTTGAACATCTCTTTGGTATCGACGCGCCGGAGGTTGGCTTGGATACGCGCGAGCAGCTCATCCATTGAGAATGGCTTGCTGACGTAGTCATCGGCACCGAGAGCGAAACCGGCAAGTTTATCGCTATCCTCGCCAAGAGCACTGACCATTATGATCGCTGTCTCGCTGTCCTTCTTTCGCACGGCGTCAGCAATGTCGAATCCCGACATACCCGGAAGCATGAGATCGAGCACGATGAGGTCGGGTGAGAATTCGTTGATGATCTCGGGTGCACCGGCTCCGGTATCGAGTGATTTGACCTCATAACCGGCGCGACGAAGCGCGTACTCGACGCTTTGTCGAATGATGAAGTCGTCTTCAATGATAAGAATTCGTGCCACGATCTGTCCTTCGAAAATCCTATTACCTATTGTGAGGGAAGAATCGCACAATCTGCCACATAAGGGAAGGCGGTTTACAAGAAGTTTACAAACCAGAGAGTAATTTACACTGCTGAAACATCTTTTGCGCCTTGACAATCTAGGCTTAAGTGACTGATAAACAACGATCTGTCGGTTACGAACGACTGGCAGGTCGTGTGATAAAAAAGCAATTCGAACGAAAGGATCAGGAAGTGAAAATAATCAAATGGCTCGTTGTCGCAGTATCCGTGATGGTACTTGCGCTTGCACTTGTCGGATGTGGCGGAACCGAGACCGAAGACAGCATCGATACCACCACCTCGGATGATGCGAGTGATGCGAGTACGTCAGACCTGAGCGGTATGATCTCGATCGAAGGATCGGACACCATGGTCAATCTTGCGCAGGCGTGGGCCGAGGAGTTCATGAATGAGCATCCCGGTGTCATGATCACGATCAAAGGCGGTGGATCAGGAGCAGGCATCGCTTCCCTGATCAACGGTACGACTGACTTTGCGAATGCAAGCCGCAATGTTAAGGATGAAGAGTTCGAAGCAGGTCACGAAAACAACATCGATATCACTGAGAACGAAGTCGCACGTGACGGTATCGCCATAATGGTCAATGGTGCGAATCCGGTAGAGGAGTTGACCACCGAGCAACTCGGCGAGATCTATCGCGGAGAGATCACCGACTGGAGCGAGGTCGGCGGTAATGATGGCGCCATTGTCCTGCTGGGTCGCGACACTTCGTCAGGCACCTATGAGTTCTTCCAGGAGCATGTCATCGGAAAAGAGCTCGAATACAGCAAAGAGATGCGTAATCTCCAGTCCAACCAAGCGATCGTCGACGAGTTGAAGAATAACGCTAACGCGATCGGATATGTCGGTGTCGGTTATGAAGTTCCTGAATTGACCGTCGTTAAGATCGATGGGGTCGCCTCTTCGGTCTCGACTATCAAAGACGGCAGCTACAGTCTCTCGCGTATGCTCTATATGGATAGTGACGGAGTTCCGAGCGGACTGCAAAAAGCATTCCTTGATTGGGTCAAAAGCCCGATCGGTCAAAGCATCGTCGAAGATGAAGGATTCGTTCCCCTCTAGGAACCACCGCCGTGAAGTCTGCCCACCACAGACTCGACATCAGCCGTATGGGGTTCTCCCGTACGGCTGATGTTGTCGCGCGCACCATCATCAGTGTGGTCGCCTGGGTCGCCATTGTGATCTTGGCCGGTATCGCCGCGTTCTTGATCCAGAACTCACTCAAAGCGCTCCAAGAGTTGGGTTTGTGGCACATGGTAGCAGGAAGTGATTGGTTTCCCACTTCGGCCAATGCTTCATTCGGGTTCCTTCCTGCCGAGGTCGGCTCGATCTGGGTCACCGCGATCGCTCTGATGCTGTGTGTACCGTTCGGGATCCTGGCAGCGATCTATCTCAGCGAGTTTGCCAACTCGCGGGTCAAAGAAGTCGGCAAGACGATCATCGAGTTCATGGCGGCAGTTCCCAGTGTCGTGTTCGGTCTGATCGGCATGACATTGCTCGTGCCGTTGATCGCACGTATCTTCGATCTGTCCAGTGGGCTGACGGGCTTTACCGCCGGACTCTGCGTCGGTATCGTGTGTTTGCCGACCATCATCTCGATCTCTGAAGATGCGATGCACGCGGTGCCTGATGAGTTACGTCAAGGGGCGCTCGCATTGGGTAACAACCGCTGGCAGATGGCCTACAAAGTCATCGTTCCCGCGGCGTCGTCCGGCATTTTTGCCGCAGTCATGTTGGGTCTGGGACGTGCCATCGGGGAGACGATGGTGGTGTTGATGGTCGCCGGAAATGCCGGTATCATACCGACTTCTCCCTTCTTAGCTGCACGAACCATGACGGCGACGATCGCCCAAGAGACCGGTGAGGTCGTTCGCGGAGGCCTTCATTTTTCAGTACTGTTCGTGATGGGACTCGTGCTCTTTACGATAACTTTTCTGATCAATCTGGTCGCAGACAGCGTGTTGGAACGTCAACGCAGAAGGTGGCGTCGATGAGCCAAGCCGCATCTGTTCGTACTCTTGCAAAGGCGGCGCCCCAGGGATTGGTCGTCAATCCACGTATCAAGCACGCGCATTATTTCGAGACCGCTGCACGGATCATCACCGGCGGAGCGCTTGTCGCCGTCATCTCGGTCATCGTCTTCGTCCTAGGCTACATCCTCTATCGTGGTATCGGGTCTTTAAGCTGGGAGTTCATTTCAACCCCTCCTCAAGCGCGTATGACCGAAGGCGGCATACTTCCCGCGTTGATCGGGACGCTGTGGCTGGTGTTGCTTACTGCCGTGTTCGCGCTTCCGGTCGGGATCGCGACCGGCATCTATCTCAGCGAATTTGCCAAAGGTAGAATTGCGCGCTTTATCCGGGTCGCGATCGCGAATATGGCAGGTGTGCCTTCAGTGATCTATGGATTGTTCGGTTTTGCGGCCTTTTCCATTGCGCTTGGTTTTAGCAAGTCGCTTCTGGCGATGGGGCTTACGCTGACGTGTGTGACGCTGCCGGTCATCATCACAGCGACAGAAGAAGCGCTCAAGCAATTGCCCAAAGAGCTGCGCCTGGCCTCTCTGGCGCTGGGAGCGACAAGGTGGCGCACTACCTGGCGCATCGTCGTGCCGACCGCGGCTCCCGGCATCATCACCGGTTCGATCCTCGGTCTCTCACGTGCTGCAGGAGAGACCGCGCCGATCCTCTTTACCGGTGTCGCATTCTTCGCTCCGACCGCACAATCTCTCATGCAACCTTCGATGGCATTGCCGTATCACCTCTACATCATGGCGACTCAACCGGTACGTCCCGCTCCCCATATCGTGTGGGGCACCGCGCTCGTTTTGGTCGGTATGCTCTCGATCATCAACGCAGGCATCGCGCTTTGGCGCTCGCGCAAGAGGAAGAAACTGAAATGGTAGATTCGGAAAAAGGCTCGTTCACCCTCGAGAAGGTATCGGTCACCTATGGCAAGGAGATGGCGGTCACCGATGTGTCACTGTTCATTCCTGCGCGTCAGGTCATGGCGCTGATCGGTCCCAGCGGCTGTGGGAAGACGACTTTACTACGGTGCTTGAATCGTATGAACGACGAGTTGGGAAACGTCACCGTCGGCGGAAAGATAATCCTTGATGGAGTCGATATCAACTCACCTGCGGTCGATCCGGTCGCATTGCGCACTCAGGTCGGCCAGGTCTTTCAAAAGCCCAACCCCTTCCCGATGTCGATCTATGACAACATCACGTTCGGCCCTCGCACCTTGGGCATCCGCAAAAAAGGCGAGCTTGACGCGATCGTGGAAGACACCCTCAAGCGCGCGGCACTGTGGAAAGAGGTCCATAAGAATCTCAAGAAACATGCGTTCGAACTCTCCGGCGGTCAGCAGCAGCGTCTCTGCATCGCACGGGCACTCGCGACCTCCCCGGAATGTCTGCTGATGGATGAGCCCTGTAGTGCGCTCGATCCCATCTCGACCCAGCTCATCGAGGACACCATGGAGAAACTTAAGAA
This sequence comes from Coriobacteriia bacterium, assembly GCA_009784095.1. Taxonomy (GTDB): domain Bacteria; phylum Actinomycetota; class Coriobacteriia; order WRKU01; family WRKU01; genus WRDL01. Next base: position 14,001 of record WRDL01000005.1, read on the forward strand.
CGCGGTGACCATCGTGATCGTGACTCACTCGATGCAGCAGGCTTCACGTGTCAGTGACAACACCGCATTCATGTTGCGCGAATCGATGGAGGAACCGGCACGTTTGATCGAGGTCAGCGAGACTGAAAAACTCTTTACGGTACCGAGCGATCCTCGGACCGAAGCCTACATCACCGGCCGTTTCGGCTGATCGGTCAGTGCGCGACCCAATCGCGGACCGCATCGATGATGCTTTCCGGTGTGGCATCGATGACTTCCTCGAAGCGGATCTTGCTCTTGCGCAGATCGTCGATCGAGGTCGGGACCGCTGAGGCGCCCTCAGCCAAAGTCACCACATCGTCGAGCGTCTCGAAATCCGAATGATCGGTATAGGGAGCCGGTAGCTCGTCATCGAAGCTGACATCGAGCAGCCCTCGCAACACGCTGGGCGCGAACTTGGACCAGTGGGCGGTCGAGACCACCATCACGGGATCGGTACCTTTCACATCGCGCGCAACGTCGATACCGACCGCAGTGTGCGGATCGATCAGATACCGGTTCTTCTTCCAACAATGACGAATGCGCGCGAGCGATTCGTCATCACTGCGCCATCCGGCGATGAAGTCGCGCTGCAGCGCCATATGGGTCGCATCATCGACGGTAAACACTCCCTTGTCCTTGAGCTTTTCCATCCACTCAGTGGTCTTCTCGGCTCCAGCCAGGTGGTAGAGCAAACGCTCAAGGTTGCTCGAGATCAAGATATCCATGCTGGGGCTGGGCGTCTCGTAAAATGGGCGGTCGGAGATGTCGTAGACCCCGGTCTTGATGAAATCGGTGAGTACGTTATTGCTGTTCGACGCACAGATCAACCGTCCGATCGGCGCACCCATCTGCTTGGCGTACCAGGCGGCCAGGATGTTACCGAAATTGCCGGTCGGTACCGCGATGTCGAGGAGTTGCCCGTCGGCGAGTTCTCCTGCGGCTATCAACCGCGAGACCGCGCTTAAGTAGTAGACGACCTGTGGTAGCAGACGTCCGAGGTTGATCGAGTTAGCGCTTGAAAGCTTGAGTCCGGCGCTCTTATCGAGCCACTCATTGAATTCGCGGTCGGCGAACGCGGCTTTGACCGCATTCTGGCAATCATCGAAGTTACCGCGCACTCCGAAGACCGCGACATTGTCACCAGCCTGGGTCGTCATCTGCTTTTTCTGCAGGTCACTGACGCCCTCCTCGGGGTAGAACACGATGATGTTGGTGTGTAGACGCCCCTCGAACCCCTCGAGCGCCGCTTTACCGGTATCACCCGAGGTCGCGACCAACACGAGCAGATCGTTGTCGAGCCTTCCTGCGTCGCGCAGTTTCTCATGCGCGGCGGAGAGGAACAGCGGCATGCACTGTAACGCCATGTCCTTGAACGCGCTGGTGGGTCCGCGATACAGCTCGAGGATGTGTGTCCCGTCGGTGAGTTTCGCAAGCGGTGCGATAGCGCGATCCTCCCACTGATCTCCATACGCCTGCTGCATGATCGCGTCGATCATCTCGTCGTCAAGATCGATGCCGAAAAGACGATAGATGCACGCAGCTTGCCCCCAGTAGGGAAGCTCGGCGAGACCGGTCAACTCGTCTAGGGAGATCTCGGGGATCTCGATGGGCACGAACAGGCCCCTAGACGGAGCGATGCCTTTGACGATCACATCGCTAAAAGCCAGATCATTGGCGATACCGGTGCGCGTGTCGGTAAAGTTCATAACCAATCCTTCGGACGTTAGTGTACGATTACACTATGAAGTATATCGTAGTTATATTGGATGGTGCGTCCGGCTGGCCGCTTGAAGAACTCGAGGAATGCACCACTTTGGAGGCGGCGGCAACTCCGCTACTCGACCTTTTGGCGACCCAGGGGAAGGTCGGTCTTGCTGAGACGGTCCCCGAGGGTCTCGAGCCCTCCTCATCAGCGGCGTGCACCTCTATTCTCGGGTTCGATCCGCAGGCCAACTATGTGGGCCGCGGGGCCATCGAGGCAGCTGCGATGGGTATCGAGCTGGCCGATGACGAGATCGCGCTGCGCGTCAACACGCTCACAATCGAGAACGGCGTCATGCGCAGCTACGCGGGCGGTCACATCACCACCGAGGAGTCGCGTGCGATCATCGAGCGACTCGCAGACGCGCTCAACGATGAGACCTTCACCCTCTATCCCGGGCTGGCCTATCGCCATATCCTCGTGGTCAAGGCCCATCCCGAGCTGTTGGATGTCACCTACACCGCGCCGCACGACATCAGCGATCGATCGATCGAGGACCATCTTCCGCAAGGTGAGGGCGCCGAGTTGCTCGCAGAGTTCTGTGAGCGGGCGCATGCGTTGCTGTCCGATGATCCGATCAACACGCAACGGGTCGCCGAGGGCAAACTGCCTATCACTGATCTGTGGCCGTTCTGGCCGGGTACCGCACCACAGTCGCTGCCCTCCTTTGAGCAGACCTACGGCAAGCGCGCGGCGCTGACCAGCGGGGTCGACCTGCTCTTCGGACTGGCGAACCTCTTCGGTCTCGAGGTACTCGATATCGAGGGCGTGACCGACGGCTCGGACAACGATCATCTCGCTCAGGTAACCGGTGCCCTGAGAGCACTCGACGACCACGATGTGGTGGTGATCCATGTCGAGGCGCCCGATGAGATGGCCCATGCCGGTGATATATCCGGCAAACTCGACGCGATCGAGGCGATCGACAACCAGATCTTGCCACGCGTCCTCTCATATGCTCGAAACAGAGGGGACGTGCGTCTCCTCGTGATGCCCGATCATCCGACACCGATCGCGGTCAAAACGCACGTGCGCGAGGCGGTACCCTTCATCTTGTGGGGAAGCGGTGTGACACCGGACGATACGACCGAGTACAGCGAGCGAGCCGCGCAGACCGGCGGATGGATCCTGAGTCCCGGACATCAGGTCATGGGCGAGCTTTTATCCGACCGATGAAGTGAGGCACCATGTACTTCGGCTTTCAATCGATGACAGAATTTCCCTTTCTCACCGTTGGTTTCTTCCTGACGATGGTCGGCGCGCTGGGTTTCGGCGCGGCGTTCATGCTCGGTCTCTATAAGGGCGGGCTTGCGGCGCTCAAATTCACTCGCATCTGGGTCTACCTTATTGCCGCCGCGCTGATCTTTACCGTCGTCTACGCGATGGTGAGTGGTCAGTGGAAACTCTTCTTGATCGAGTTCGGCTTCGGTCCACTCGTCGAGATGGGGGTGCTCGCCGTCGGGTTCATAGCGATCATGTGGTTCATGGCATATCAATATGCGATGGGTCGTATCGATCTGGATGAGAGATTTGGACGCTCCAAAGAGAAATGAGAGTGAGCTGTGCCTGATATCATGATGCGCCTGGGGCGCGATATGCTGGTCGTGGAAGGTGCGATGGGAACGATGCTCCAGCAAGCGGGGCTCAGTACGGAGAACATCGCTCCCGAATACATCAGCCTAATAGAGCCGGAGACGATCAAGAACATCCATCGCTTCTATGCGTTCGCCGGCGCAGATTGCGCGATCTCGAACACATTCGGCGCATCGGAGTTCAAACTTGCCGAATATAATCTCGAAGACCAACTCGAGCAGATCAATCGCACCGGAGTCAAATTGGCACGCGCCGGGGGCGCTCCCCATATACTTGCCGATATTGGTCCGAGCGGTCTGGCTCTCGAGCCGATAGGTGAGGCCACGCTCAACGATGTATTCGATGCGTTCGAGAGGCAGGCAAAAGCGCTCGCTATGGAGAATCCCGACGCGTTCCTGCTCGAGACCTTCACTGATATCGCCGAGATCCGAATGGCGATCTTCGCCTGTAAGAAGGTCGCGCCTAAGATCCCGGTCATCGCCTCCATCACATGCAACGATGCGGGGCGTATGGAGCTTTCGGGAACCGATCCGGCGACCGCCGCGATCATCTTGGAAGCAGCCGGCGCTGACGCGGTCGGGCTCAACTGCGGGCTCGGACCCGAGCAGATGCTTCCATTGATAGAATCCATGACCCAAGCGACACGCCTGCCGGTCGTCGTGCAGCCCAATGCCGGTCTCCCGATCGTTGATGAAGAAGGCAACACCGTCTATCCGGGTACCGCCGAAGAGATGGGCGCGTTTGCGAAAGGCGCCTATCAGATGGGGGTCGCAGCGATCGGTTCGTGTTGCGGAAGCACCCCGGATTTTACCGGCGCGATCGCTGACGAACTCTATCATAAGCAGGCGTTGCCGACCGAAGGAAGAGGTTTTGACACCCCGGTGGTCGCCGGACCGAGGCGTCACGTGGTCATCGGCCAAGGCGATACGAAGCTGATCGGCGAGCGGATCAACCCGACCGGTAAGGCCGAATTGACCGAGGAGCTGCTTTTCGGCTCACTCGATACCGCGCTGCGTTATGCGCGCGAGCAGGAAGCCGAAGGTGCGGATCTCCTCGATATCAATGTGGGTGCCGCCGGAGTCGACGAGTATGCGATGTTGCCTGAAGTGGTGCGCGCGGTCAATGATATCTCGACGCTTCCGCTCGTGTTCGATTCGCGTGACCCCGAAGCGCTCGAAGCCGCGCTGCGGATCTATCCGGGGCGCGCGTTGATAAACAGCGTGAACGGAGATCCGGCAAGTTTCGAGCCTCTCTTTGCGCTGGCGAAGAAATTCGGTGCCTGCATGATCGTGCTGGCACTCGATGAGAACGGCATTCCCGACAGCGCGCAAGGACGCCTCGAGGTCATCGAGACGCTGCGCGCACGTGCGCGAGAGAGCGGTCAGGGTGACGAGCGGTTGCTGGTCGACTCGCTTGTGATGGCTCAAGCGATCGATGCGGAAGCACCCGAAGTGACGCTCGAGACGATGCGACTGGTCAAGCAGACAGGTCTGGCGACGGTGTTAGGTATCAGCAATGTCAGCTATGGTATGGGCGATCGTGCTGAGGTCAATGCGGAGTTCTTCGAGGCGGCCAAAGCGGTCGGACTCGACGCCGCGATCGTCAATCCTGCCGAGGTGGGCGAGCAGGCTGCCGGGGTGAGGACCGAGCATGCGCCGGTCGAGGATCTGACAAAACTCTCGATGGAGGAGCTTGCCGAGAAGTTCAAATCAGGTGAGATCTTCCTACCTCAGTTGATGGTGGCGATCGACGCGCTCAAAGAGCAGCGCCCGCGCCAAGCGCTTTCCAGTGATAAACGACCGGTCGTTCTATTCGCGACGGTCAAAGGCGACATCCACAGTATCGGCAAGGATATCTGTGTCTCGCTGCTCGACAGCCAAGGGTATCGTGTCATCGACATGGGAGTCGATGTCTCGACCGAACGGATACTGAATGCGACACGTCAGACCGACCCGGTCGCGGTCTGCTTGAGCGCGTTGATGACAACGACGCTTCCGAATATGAAAGCGACGATCGACGCGATGCACGAGGAATTTCCCGCTATCCCGGTCTGTGTCGGTGGCGCGGTCGTGACCGATGCGTGGGCGACCGGTAACGAGGCTGAATACAGTTCCGACGCGCCTTCATGCGTGACGCTCGTCCGATCGATCGAACAGGCGGACTAGTGGCGTGTCCGAAATGTATCGCGAACGGACCGTGCGGAGCGATGTGGGAGGGCAACTGCGACGTTCTCGGCGATGAGCCGTGCGTATTCGCTCGTGAGACAGTAGGGTCGGTTCCTTTTGTCCCACCATACCAGAATGGGACAGAAGGAACCGACCCTACTGTCTCACTAGACCCTGCCATCCCATCCCAAGAAGGCGAGCTCAACTCCTTTGCGGAAAAGGTCGAGGGCGGGTATTTCGTTGTGACCGGTGAAGTGGCGCCTCCCGCCGGAGTCGACTGCACCGCGATGATCGCTTCGCTCCGTGCGTGGGCTCCGGTCTGCGACGCGGTCAACATCACCGACAATCAAGGTGCGTCTTTGCGCCTGTCCTCTTTGGCGGCATCACGCATTGCGCTCGACGAGGGGGTCGAGTCGATCTTCCAGCAGACCTGTCGCGATCGCAATCGCCTCGCGCTCCAATCCGATCTGCTCGCCGCCCATATGCTCAGACTGCGAAACTTCTTGGCGGTCACCGGAGATAACCCCGCTGCGGACTCAACGGTACGACGTATGTTCGATCTCAATTCGACTCAACTACTCGAGCTGGCAAGCAGCCTCAATCGCGGCGTCGCGCTCGACGGAACCCCTATCGGGGAGCCGACCGCGTTCTATCTGGGTGCGGCTGCCTTTCTCGACGCCGAACCGTGGGATGCGCAGCTCGCGCGGATCGCGCAGAAGGTCGAGGCTGGTGCGCGATTCTTCCAGACCCAAGCGGTCATGGACACCGATAAAATGGCGTCGCGCATCGAGCAGATCCAAAGCCTGGGTGCGAAAGTCATTCCCGGTGTATTGCTCCTGAAAGATACCCGTGTCATAGAGTTCATCAACGCACGACTCGAGGGGCTCTATGTTCCCGATTCGCTGACAAAACATATCGAGGCAGCGTCCGATCCGCTTGCTGAAGCGATCGACATCGCGGTCGAGCAGGCACGCATGATCGCTGAAGTGGCCGACGGCATTCATATGATGCCGCTCGGTGAGGATGAGATCGGTATCGAAGTGATCCAGCGTGCTGGGATCCGCTAATGGGACAGCAGGGTCGGAGCTTCCCATCCCACTTGCATCCCATCGGGGATGATCGGAGCCGAGTCCAAGGACTCATCGAAGTCTGAGGCAGGAGAATTATGAGCGACCATATCGTGATAATCGGTGGAGGCCCGGCAGGGACCGGCGCTGCGTTCGAAGCGGCATCATTGGGCGCGCAAGTCACGTTGATCGAGCGCGACGAGCTCGGCGGCACCTGTCTGAACCGTGGTTGCATTCCGACCAAGACGATCCTGCGCACTGCGACCGCGCTTCGCGATATCGAACACGCGCACGAGCTGGCGATCCATATCGACGATGATCCCTCCTTGGATCTGGAGAAGCTGCGTGAGCGTAAAGTGCATATCGTCGAAGAACTCCGCGGTCAACTCGCGAGCCAATGCAAGCGCGGGAGGATCGAGGTACTCGTGGGAGACGCGACGCTCAATGCTGACCGATCGATCACCGTTTCGGATAGCGAGCACGATCCTATAACGTTGGTGCCCGATGCGCTGATCATTGCGACCGGGAGTGTCCCGATCGAGCTTCCGGTGGTCGACCATGGTTTGGATCAGGTCTGGACCAGTGATGAAGCACTTGAATTGACCGAGATCCCTGAGCAGCTCATCATCATGGGCGGTGGTGTCATCGGTGTCGAGCTGGCTAGTGCGTATGCGGCTTTCGGCTCGCATGTCACCATCGTCGAACTTGCCGACCACATCCTTCCCGCCAGTGACGCACGCGTGGCGCGTACTCTGTCAGCGGCGCTCAAGGACCAGGGGATCACGATATTGACCAAGACCAGCGTGAGCGAAATCACTCCGCTAGGTGATCGTCTCAGTGTCACGCTGAATAATGGGACAGTGGGGTCGGTTCCTTCTGTCACATCTGGGACAAAAGGAACCGACCCCACTGTCCCACTCGATGCGGATGTCCTGCTCTCGGCAGTAGGGCGCAGACCGCTCTTGCCGGAAGGTTTTGACACTGATATCGAGTGGCCCTATCCGGTCGAGGTCGTCGGCGACGCAGCGGGCGGCATCATGCTCGCCCACTATGCAGAGGCGCAAGGAGAACACGCGGCTCGTCGGTTGGTCAGCCTGCTCAACGCGGACAATACAGACAACAACATCGCCACAGAACTCGATCCTGCATATGTTCCCGCTTGCGTCTACACTCATCCGGAGGTCGCCACGATCGGTCTCGGAGCGGATGAGGCCAAGAAGAGCGACCGTCAGATCGCCTCAGGCATCGCGAAGTTCTCCGCCAACGGCAAGGCACTTGCTGAGAATGACTCGGACGGATTCGTCTCCATCATTGCGGACAAGAATACCGGTGCGTTGCTCGGAGCCCAGATCGTGGGACCGCACGCGGTCGAGCTCATCGCTACCATCGGGGCGGCGATGAAAGCGAATACGACCGTCGACCAGCTTGCAGACATGGTATTCGCGCATCCGACGGTCAGTGAAGTGATAAAGACTGCTGCGCGTCTTGCCGCAGCGTCATGCAAATAGACTGCTCCAAAACATTCTATTCAAAGTTGCACTGACTTTGGCAATCGAAGTTTGTGTATAATTCACCGCAAAAAGTTGATATCTCAGTTCAAGGGGCGTATACTTCTGGGTGACTGATGAATATCAGTATCGATACGGCGTGAGTCAGCCCGAACGTACTCACGAGCGTTTCGTTGACGGATCAGTTTATTACGTCTGGTGTACTAATAATGGTATCTAAGTGAGATCCCGCCTTCCTGCATCTCACAGATACGAGTGGAGCCACCTCTAGGTGGCTCCGTTCTGTTCTCTTGATGAGTTGAGTCGTTCGCCAGCGTTTTGGGACAAAAGGAACCGACCCTACTGTCTCATTCCTCTGTCTCGACGACCTCTTCGACGATCACTTCCTCGTCCACCTCAGGTTCCTCTTCGACTTCATAGATCACCTGATCCTTGCGGTCCTTGATGATCCAGTACCACAGGCTCAACAACCCGAAGAGCAGACACAGGACCACGAGCGGCCACCAACAACACTGCCCGTGAGTCGGTTCTTGAGCAGCATCAGCGGCGGTCTCACCCTCGGTATAGACCAATCCTTGCTCGCCGAAGACGAACGTCATCGAAGTGGGTGCCCCACTCCTCGACATATCGACAAAGACCGACGCGACCAACAGGTCGGTCGAGAAGTCCGAGTTCACATTGATCGGTGTCGGAGAGATGCAGGTCATCCCATCCGGGATCGTCGCGCCCGGTTGCACATTGGTGACTCCGGTCTGCGCCACGAGCGGAACGACCGCGGTGACGGTGCCATCGATGTTGGTCGTGAAGTGCGTACCGCCCTCGACTTTGACCTCGGCGATGCGACCGTTGGTCAGATTGACCGTCAATTGATCACCGCTTTGCACGTACTTTGCCGGCCACCACTCCAGACCATCGGATTCCTGCACGTCGGCGGGACGAGCACCCTGCTCGAGCTTGAGCTGAACGCTGGTAGGAAGTGATGCGCCCTGACGCGCGAAAACGCGATAGAGCAGATAATCACCGGTCGGCTCCTGCATCGCAATGACCATAACGAGGTCTTTATCCTCGTTGGACAGCGCGCCTGCTCCCAGTGGAACGCATCCATAAACCAACAATATGATGATAAGTAAGGATATAAGTTTTCGCATAGCCACCCTAACACGTATACTGTATAGCGGTCATGACGTTTTTCATTATAGAACAGATAAGGTTGTCGTGTGAACGAAAGCATTTCTGACCGCATTCGCGCGTTACGCGAGCAGCTCAACTACCATGCGCATCTCTACTATATCGACGATGCTCCCCAGATCAGCGACGAGGCGTATGATTCGCTCATGCGCGAGTTGGCCGATCTTGAAGCGGCACATCCCGAGCTGGTCACGGCCGATTCCCCGACCCAGCGCATCGGTGCGGCTCCCTTGGCGACTTTTGAGCCGGTCGAGCATACGGCACGGATGTATTCACTTGACAATGCAATGGATACTGCTGAGCTTGACGCCTGGATCGATCGTATCGAAGACACGATCGGGGAGACCACGTTCATAGCTGAGCTCAAGATCGACGGTTCGTCGATCGCCCTTACCTATGAGAGGGGAGTTCTGACGCGCGCGGCGACACGCGGGGACGGACGAGTGGGAGAGGACATTCTAGCTAATGTACGCACTATCAAGGATGTTCCGCAGATAATTCAAGACCGCACGCTGAGCGAGCTTGAGCGCTTCGAGGTGCGCGGCGAGGTCTACTTTCCCAAGAAAGCGTTCGAGAAACTCAACGAGATACAGGAGCGCGAGAGCCAGAAGGTCTTTGCCAATCCGCGCAACGCCGCTGCCGGCTCACTGCGTCAGAAAGATCCACGCATCACCGCCTCGCGTGGACTTGCCACCTTCATCTATGCGCGCGCTGACGATCCCGACGTTGTGCTGCCCGTGACCGATCAGTTCGATCTCTTAGGGTTGCTCAAACGCGCCGGATTCGCGACCAATCCCGATGTCGCGCGCTGCAAAAGTCGCGAAGAGATCCATGCGTTCTGCAAGGCGGCGATCGAGCGCCGGTTCGATCTACCCTACGAGATCGATGGGGTCGTCGTCAAGGTCGACTTGTTCGTCGAGCAGGACCGACTCGGCTATACCGCCAAAGCCCCGCGTTGGGCGATCGCGTTCAAATTCCCGCCTGAGGAGAAGACCACCGTGCTACGCGACATCACCATCCAAGTGGGACGGACCGGCGTACTCACCCCGGTCGCCATTTTCGATCCGGTGCTGGTCGCCGGCTCGACGATCGCGCGCGCCACGCTGCATAATGCCGAAGAGATCGCGCGCAAGGACCTCATGATCGGTGACACCGTCATCGTGCGCAAAGCCGGCGATGTCATCCCCGAGGTGGTCGCCCCGCTGGCCGAGCTACGCGATGGGACCGAGCGTGCGTTCGCGATGCCTGATACCTGTCCGAGCTGTGGGAGTCCTGTCCTGCGCGAGGAGGGCGAGGTGGCACTGCACTGTATCAACGCGTTGTGCCCGGCACAGCTGCAGGTCCGGCTCCAGCATTGGGTCTCGCGCGGGGCGGCTGATATCCAAGGACTCGGGCGCGAGACGATCGCAC